>JBIKIW010000026.1:0-22760 GCA_044361365.1 Limisphaerales bacterium
TTACAAATTTATTATTAAACAATATCCAACAATGGCGACGCGGAGGTCGCCGCTACAGATCAAACTCAATTTTATAATTAACCATTAACCATTTATAATTTTCCAGCACTTCTCTCAGGAGCTACTGAGGCTTTGGCGGTCGAACAAAGTCCGACCTGTTAAGCATTGCTCCGCATGCCTTCTCTCAGTCGCCGTGGGGCTTTGACGAAAGTGAATTTATAAGCTTTAACAGGATTTAGGTATGAACTCAAACAATAATTTACAAGATTTGATCATAGCCGATTTTGAAGAGTTTGAAACCTGGGAAGAAAAATACGAAAGATTGATAGAAATTGCTTTGGAAAGCCAAAAAATGGATGCTAAAGACAAAATTGACACCAATAAAATCCAGGGTTGTAGCTCCAGGGCTTGGTTGGTGAGTGAGTTGCGAGATGGTAAATTATACTTCAAAGCTGACAGTGATTCGCTGATTGTAAAGGGTTTGACGAGTTTGCTTACCAAGATTTATTCAGGTTTGTCGCCACAAGAAATTGTTGATTTGGAGCCAGTTTTTATAGATAAAATCGGTTTTAAAAAACATCTTTCAGCCAATAGAGCTAGCGGTTTGGGTGCATTTTTAGATGAGATTAAAAAGATTGCTAGAAGTTTTGTTTGAAAGTAACGTTCTGTTTTATACTTATTAACCCATTTTGGAGTTATACGCCCAAACCTAAGTCAAAATGCACAATGAAAAGACTACAACTGTTTGAATGAAATGAGTTTTGTAGGATTTGAATGTGTATTTTGGTCTGAGTTTGGGTATATCTCAAAAAAACTTTAGGGTAGATTCAATCCACAATTGATATTCAAGCTGAGAATTATCATATTTAATTTTTAACAATATGACCGCCGAAAACATTATCAAAAAAATTCCGTTCTTTAGGAAAAAAGAACCCAAAAATTACACCAAAACTGTCTTTATTGGACTTGGTTTTGTGTTTAGTTATGTGGCTTTTATTTTTTTGTATCCATGGACTTGGACTAAAAAGCTTAACGAAACGTTTCCACCTCAAAAATCTGACGTGATTAATTTGAAATTCAAGACTTCAGTTGATAGAAAATCGAAACTAAAAGTTGCTGTAATTGGTGACAGCACTGCAATTGGACAAGGGGCAGACACTATTGAGGGTAGTTTTAGCTACATCTACGTGCAGGAGGTTTTGAGTAAAGAATATGCCAAAATCAGGTATCTAAACTTGGGTGTTAGTGGAGCTAGAGCTATCGATGTAATCAGGGATCAATTAGATGAAGCTGTTAAGTTTAAACCAGATTTGATTTTTGTTTCTGTTGGAGCCAATGATGTGACTTTGAACACCAGCGATGAGGAATTTAGGAAAAATGTGCAAAAAATTACTCAAAAAATTGAAGGTATTGGAGTAGAAATTATTTGGATAAATATTCCAGATTTTATTATTTCACCTATTTTATTGCCGCCATTAAACATGTATTTAAGCAACAGAAGCAAGCAGTTAAATACTATTTTGGAGTCAGTTCTAAACGATAGAAACGTTCATTTGGTTGATCTTAACAAAGAGGTTAAAAAAGTTTTTTTGAGTCAGTTGGATAAATATTTTTCTAAAGACATGTTACACCCAAGTTACGAAGGTTATAAAAATTGGGCTGAAAATATTAGAGGTAGTAAGATGGCAACGGACTAATCTTTTAAGTCTAAACCAGGCACTGAAATAAATTCAGGGTATCGTATTTTGTATAATTTATCATTCAACATTTATTCGCCTAGCCTTGATTTATAATTAAACACCAACCAATGTCATTCTGAATTTATTTCAGAATCCTAAACAATTTATAATTAAATTTGATTCCCGTCGCCTGGGTATCCGTAATTTGAGGGTGGAGACCAGGGGGTCTCCTCTACGTAACTTGACGACTCCTCCCCACCCCAAGCCCCACGGCGATTGAGAGAAGGCATGCGGAGCAATGCTGAACAAGGTCGGACTTTGTTCGACCGATCCCCGTGTGGGACTTTGCTCAAAGCTCATTTTTTAAGTCAAAATCTTACCCAAAAAAGTTTGCCTAAGGTGTGGATTTTGTTTATTTTTAGCTATTTCTAGGCGATTTTGGGCAGTTCCGTAGCCCTTATTTTTGCTCCAACCAAATTTTGGAAATTCTAGACTCAAATTTTCCATTAAGTTATCTCTATCAACCTTAGCAAGATTACTAGCCAATGCTACTGATAAAAAATTATCATCGGCAAAGTTTAGCCTTTCAATTTTGGAAAAGTGTTTCCCCCAAGTATTTTGGGGCTTTTGAAGGTTATTTTGAGCTAAAATCGAATCTTCTAATTCAGGGTTAGTTTCTGCCAAAAGTTTGATTTTTCCATCCACAATTATTTTATGTAGTTCATATTTTTGACCTAATAAATCAACTATCAAAATCAGCATATTACTAAGACAAACGCCAATTCCAAACTGATCAATTAGGTGATTGCTGGCGTATAAAATCACATTTGGAAAACCGTTTTGATTGATTAAATCTACCGCTTTTTGTCTTTTTTGGAGACTTAATTTTTTGCTGTCACGGATAAATTTGAGTTCAGGATTTTGCTCAAAAAACGGGTTATTTGGGTCAGCTACAAATGTTTGTACTGGTAAATTTTGTGGTACCAAAACCCCAGCCAAGCAGACAGGTCCAGCCAAAGATCCTCTACCAACCTCGTCGATACCGAGTGTGAAATTTGAAGTCAGGTTTGGATTCATCGATTTTTCTATTTTCTTAATTTAATTTTTAAAGATGGCAGTATCCAAATAAATCGGCTTTTAAGATCCTGAAATAAATTCAGAATGACAAGAGGTTTATTAAACAGGTTTCTAATTATTTTTAACATCAAAAATGCAACCAAGTTCATAATTAAACTACTTCGGCTTTGCGATTTTTTGCCCAAATACATAGCCCTTTTGCTTGAAATAGGCCACAATCGCCATGGCGTGTCCGTGTCCAAGTTCAAACTCGCTTTTCAACCAATCTGTGATTTGAGTGACTTTGGTTTCAGGTTTCAAAAAGCCTTTTGCCTCCGCAAGTTTCATAAATTCGTCACCAGTTTTACCGGTTTTTGCTTTGATATTATCAAGATAAGCTTGGAAAGACATAAATTTAGTTCTTATTTTTCGGTGCAGTTAAACATCCACATTGTGCCAAATTTGTCTGTGTTGCGACCAAAGCTGAGGTAAATCGAAGTACGAGCCATAAACCTCAGTTAAAAGAATTTTAGGATTGTTTGTCAATAAAATCAAAAGATATTTTATGCTTATGAGATTCAAATTTCACCCTAACAAATCCAATTTCTTCAGACACATTTTATTCTAATTGACTAAAACCCATTTCAAAGACTGACTAAAACAACATGTCTCAAAAATATCAACTCATAGATTGTGGCGATCGCCGAAAAATCGAAAAATACGGTCAATACACACTTATTCGTCCATGTCCTCAAGCCATCTGGAAACCTTTCGACTCAAGTCTGTGGTCAAATTTTGATAGTGAATTTGTGCGAGTAGCGGGTGAAAAAGGCGAGTGGAAAGGAAAAGCTTTACCCAAACAATGGGAAGTTGAAGGCCCAAACAAAACCGTCTTTACAGTCGAACCTAATGAATTTGGAAATCTTGGACTTTTTACCGAACACTGGATTTACGCTGTGGATTTAGGTGATTTTTTCTATCCAGACGAACAAATTTTGAACCTATTTTCTTACTCCGGATCTAGTGTGATGGGGCTTTTGAAAGAAAATTACAAAGCGGTTGCGGTTGACTCTTCCAAAGGAGCGATGGCATTATACACCCAAAACATGAAAGACAATCAAGTTGAAAAAGCAGGACAAAAATTGATCTTAGAAGACGCTATCAAATTCTGCCAAAGAGAAATTAGACGAGGTAAAGATTATGGTAGTATTTTAGCAGATGTGCCTAGTTATGGACGTGGAACTAAGGGCGAATTGTTTGATATTGGTGAGCAATTTACCGAAACCTTGGAGGTGGTCAAAAAGCTTTTGAAAAAAAACGGAAGATTGATTTTGACACTTCACTCACCTCGCTACACCCTAGAAGGTCTTCGAATTTACCTGACCCAACTTTTTGAGGGAAAATCCATCGAAGCAGAAGAAATTATCCAAAAATGTACCTCCGGAGCCAGTCTTCCAAGTGGAATGTTGTTTAAGATAAAGTAGAAATAGAGCAAATTAACACTTATTTCACTAAAAATACAACCTGTCATCTTAAACTTACAGCTTATCATTCTGAATTTTACAACCCTATCGCCCTGAACTTACAACCTGTCATCCTGAAATTGTTTCAGGATCTAAATAATTTTTGCGTTTTAATATACTGATAAGTAGTGGAATTGGTATAGGACACTTACTGATTCCCGTCGCCTGGTTCCTCGTAATTTGATGATGGCGAGACAGGCTCGCCGCTACGTAATTTGACGGCAACTTCCCCACACCCCTCCGTGACCCGCTACGCTCTCACGGTATCCCCCGAGTGGGGAATTTACTCCAAGTTTGAACAATAAACTCAGTATTTACAAAAACAAAAAAATAGTTCTGAAATTGGATTATGTCTAATTTTGAAACCCAAAATACTAAATATGAAAGTATAAAAGATGTTGTAGATCATCTTTACGAGATGAATTGCCCCGATGGAGAAGGCGTTTCGGTAGAAGCTTTAACTTCTCAACTAATAGCTGGAGAGTTCCCTGATATTTTAAAGCAAATGGATCAGTCTAATATTTTACCAAACCTAGGCACATCAGAGAGAGCAGCTACCATTTATCAAAAAAATTACAATAATAATCTTAAGACAGGTTATCTAGAAAGATTAATCAGAGAAGTCGTGATGCAAGAAATTTACAGAAATGAGTGGCGAAATTGCAAGGTTAACGGCGGTAATGCCCCAGCCAAAGTAGGTGAAATTGCGAAAAGAGCTTTTGGTAAAGATTACGCACAACTTCTTAGGATTGAAGCAGCTAATAAAATGGAGACTATAATTGATGAACTACTAGAAAATAAAGAATCTTTAGTAATAGCAGAATACGGAGCAGGAAACGGAGCTTCGATAAAGGAAGTCTTAAATAAAATTGAAGATCCTAACCAAAAATTATCCTTGTTTTTGCAAGATGTGAATGGTGGTACAGATTCATTGAAACAAACTTTAGAAGGTTTTGATTTTACCGAAGCAACCAGCCTTGAAGAATTAAGTCAGCCTGGCAAATATTTTATTCACGAAGGTACTTTTGTTGAATCCCTAGATTTTTTAAAGCAAAGTGATCTTAAAGTTGACGCCTCTTTTGCGGTTGCGGCTACTCACCAAGCTTCTGATATTGGGTTGGTTCACGATCAAATTCTCGGTAATTTGGTTGATGGTGGTTATCATGTAAATTCTGAATGGTGCCACAGACTTTTTGAAAGCCCTTTACTGATCTACAAACTTTTGAATGAAATTTTACCTATAAATGAACCAAATAATAATATTTTGCAGTCTAAACTATACCAAGCTAGAAAACAATTAGAATTAAATTTAGGTTGGGAAAACTTAGGCTTTAATCCAAATACTGATCAGGCTGAAGAAATGTATCAAAATGAATATAAAAGACTCGGTTTTACCCCAGAAGACATTACAGCCTCCAATCAAATCATTGAATTTTGGAAAGCTCACGCAAATACAGTACATGACGAAAATGATCCAGACTTAAAACAAAAATTATCTACACTTTTTATCATCATCGAAGGTCATATTGGTAAAGAACAAATGAAGGGTGTCGCATTTAGAGGTTTCCAAGATGTAGAACAATCTCTGGTCAACGACTCACCATTGCATGTGGTAACAACAGGTCGAAAATAGCTGAATAAGTTTTTTTAGTTTAGTTAGATTAAAAGTGAATTAAAAAAAGATGCTCCAAAGTTCACTCAATTTAGAAAAAGGTTTTTTGACCACAGAAGAGTTAGAAATTTTTAAGCTATTAGAAAATATTTATCCACTTTTGGAAGATTCAAATTTATCCCAAAACCACTTTGAAATAACCAATTCTATTCACCTAATTCAGATGGTTTTTATGTGGAGGGCGATGATAAGATTAAATGATGGGAAATTTTGGGTTCGATTTAATTTACCCTACGAAAATTTTGCAAATCTTGGTGAAATTCCAAAAAATCAAAAGTGTAAAAAAATTGTAGAATCTCTGCTTGAAATCCACTCTAAATTCCAAAAACTAGAGCCTTATCACCCATCTCATTTAGATGATATAACCAGGGGAATCAATCAATTGTTTGGAATTATAAACCAACATTTATACTAGTCTCGTTAACTACCACCACAAACATACCCCGTCAGGCTTTGCCTGCCACCCCTTTCAAAAGGGGAATTTCTAGCTTAGTTTCAATTTGAAGTTAGGTTGGTGTTTGGTGAAATGAGTATAAACTAGCTAAACCTCATAAATCAGCAGGGCTGAGCCGATTGGACCGCCATTTTGAGTATAAATTTTACTGTCGTACATAATTGCTGGAGATTTTCCACCATCAAAAAGTAGTGCGTCTTGAATTGTACCTAAATCAAATTTTTTGGCTATTCCTTCAAGTAAATCGTCAAACTGATTTGGTAAAAGTTTAGCGTCTCCTGATTGGTGTACCAAAAAAATGAGCATTCCAGTGCTTGTTATGGCACCCATCGAGCGGTTGGTGCTTTCTTGGCAGGCGTAGGTGCCTAATTTGGTGCAAATATCTTCAAAAACTCCGTTGTTATAAAACCTACCATTACCTCCGACTGTGTTAAAATTGTCATTAAGATTAGATTTTCTGCCTATTTGAATGCTTGCCTTACGGTTTTTAAACTCGCCACCAGAAATTGCAAAACTGGATCTAATATTTACAAAATCACCTGAATATTCCACCCCATGTGAGATGTTTAAACCCTGCGGATTGTTTAGAGTGTCAATATAGTCAGCATTAATTGCAGCAAGGGGTTTTTTGCCGTCTAAAAGGGAATTTTGGTCGTTTATAAGCTGTTCAAAATTTTTGTTTTGGTAGTTTTGAAGTAATTTAGCTTGTTCGTTTTTGGCATAAATTTGGTCTGCAAGTGGAACTGTTACCTTGAAGTCCAGATTTGGTGAAGTCGGGTCAACTAAGATAGCATAATTTTGACCCTTCGAATCTGGTTCACCTTTGTCGTTTGTTTGGATAAAACGGATTCTTTTGGAGCAATTTTGAGCTTTCCAATCGTCGCATTTGCTTATATCTACGGGTTTAAAACCGTTTGGTTCGGTGATGCCTTTGATTACAGACAAAACAATATTGCCAGAAGTTTTTTTATCCTGACTTTTTTGATAACCATAAAAAACCAAGCCAAAACCCAGGGCGGTTAATAAAATTGAAATTACTACAAAAATTTGCTTCCCACGAGTCACGCCACTAAACTAAAAAACTTTTGCGAAAATTGTACAGGGGGGGGGTTAAGCAGCTACAGATTCTTCAGGAGTTTTTAGATAAGAATTTCCAAGTTCGATAATTTGCTCTGCTACTGGGTGCTTTCCTTCGCTAAGAGTTGTACTGCCTGTTTTTAAATCTCCTTCAATAGCATCGATTACTTTGTTTTTATCCCAAACTGTGTTGCTGTCTTTAAATTCTGGTATTTGAGATGTAATAATTTGGTTACTAGATTTAAGCAATTCAACTCCCACTACTCCAGCTTTTACATTGTCGTTATCATATTTTTCAGATTCTTTTTTAGCCTTTTCGATTTCTTTATTAGCTCTTAAAACTTGTTTAGCAGCTTCAAGATTAGGACCTGCAAAATTTAATAAATCACCAACAAGATTATTTCCTTTAAATTCTGTTATTGCTTGAGGCAAATTATTGGATTTTAAAGAGTCTTTAACTTCTTTTGGAATATCTAAATTAGCAATAGCTAAACATGTTCTTAACAATGTTATATTATCAAACTCTGGTTCTGTTGAAAATCCTTCAGTTACAGGTTTATTATCAAGATATCCATCAAGTTTGTCTAAAAACTCAGGTTTATTTAGCTGATCGTCCAAAGCCGTGGCGTTAGCTCCTTCAAAGTAACCACCCCAAGCACCTTTAAGTATATCTACGGACGGTTTTTTAGCAGCTTCATTTATCTTATCCAAATTCTCACCAATTTTTGCGTAAGCTGATTGAGAAATAGCTTCAGGAGATTTGGTGGCTTCGGGTGTGGAAGGAGCTGTGGTTTCGGGCTTTGCAGCTGCTAATTTTTCGACTGTAACTGATTTTACACTAATTCCATTGGGGTAGTCACCACTTATTACTACAACTGTATTTGGAGCTGTGGAAATAACATTTGGATCGGTTGTTATAGTTTGAACATTTCCATTTTCTATTGTTGTTTTAGACGCTACTTCTAAGTTTTCGCCAGTTTTTGTACTGTAGGTGTTAAATTTATTTACTGTCCCATCCTGATTTTTTACCAGTTTTATAGTTTGTTCGTTTCCATTTTGATCAAAAGTAAGAGTCACAGAATCACCAGCTTCCAACTCATCAAGATTTATAGATTCAGGAGCTCTTTCTTGATTTTCAGGTGAAATTACCTCTTCAGCTTTTGGTTGCTGTTGAGCTTGTTCTTTTCTTACTTTTATATCGTCAATTTGATTTTGGAGGGATTCAAGTGTGTCGTTGTCTAATCCTGCTAATCCGTTTGCAAGATCATTTTCTGAAATAATATTACTTCTATAGCCTGGTTGATCGCTTGTTTGGAAGGTGTATTGGTCGTTGGAGTATTTTAGATCTACTCTTATTGGGTTACCATCTCTACTTCCATTGTAGGATATAGACTCACCCTCAACCTCTGCCAAACTACTTACAATTCCTTTAGCCTTTTCCATTTTACCTTCGTTAGCTTCTTGGAATTGAGGTTGTTGTACTTGTTGTTCTGCTACGGGTTGTAGGGGAGGGGTATTGGAGTTTGGTTCGGGATTTAAGGATTTCATCGCTTCCTTCCCTGCTATCAATGCACCTTCTACTGTTTTTGTGAAACCTAAAGCAGTTGTCGCAGCTGCAATTCCTTTAAGACCAGCAGCTAGAAATGTAGGAGCACCAAGGCCTGCAAAACCAGCTTGTGAACCAAGAAAAGCAACACCCGGCACTACTCCAGATAGAGTAGCTGTCAAAGCAAAGCCAGTTAACGCACCTCCAGCCAATACAATCAATGCTTTTTGCCATAGCGGTGCATTTTTAAATACTTTTCCGAGATCTGCAGTCCAAAACGATTTAGCTTTTTCTTTAGATTCTGGTTTTTTCATTTCATTTATAGCTTCTTCTTGAATTTGTTGCTTACCCGCTTCAGTTCCTTCTTGAATCGCCTCAGGACTTGCAGGTTGTCCTTGTTGTGCCAAAAGTGCTTCAACGGCTCGTGTTAAGCTTTCAGTTGTTTTGGAGCTTTGCTCAAGTTGCGAAGTTAGTTGATCAACTCTGCTATGGAGGTTTTGAACATTATTTTCTAAAAGTTCATTTCGCTGTTTTAGTTGCTCCATTTCGGGACTATCAGTTTGTTTAGCTATTTCTTCTAATTTTTCAACTTGATCGTCACCAGTTTTCTCTTCAACTACAGGAGGAGCTGTTCTACGAGATTCGGGACTAGTAAGATAAAACACTTTCAATTTTTTTTCTAAGACGGACATATATTTATTTGTGATTTTTGTTAGGTTTAGGTTTATTTTCGTTTATTTTAAGCTGTTTGAGCTACGGTTTGGGATTGCAAGTTTTCTATAAAAGACCCAAAGGCTTCTTCGAAGATTCCACCTAGTTCTTGGAATTTGTTAAACATGTTGGCGTCTTGGTATTTTTGAGCAGCTTTTATCCTTAGAGATTCAGTTTTGCCGTATTTGATCTCTACAAAATTAAAGATGTATTCTGAAAAAATCTGAGTGCATTGTTTGATAATATCTTCACGGTCGTTTTCTGGAATATCCAAAATAGTGTAACCAAGCATTGCCGATACAAGTGTATTTAAAAAGCTAAAAGTGGCTTTGTCTTCATCACTTAGGCTTTGCAAGTAGGCTAGAGCTTGTTGCTGTTGGGGAGTAAGTGGTGGATTTGTGACGGTATGTGCTTGAGCCGAAGGAGCGGTTTGAGGGCGTCTGTTTTGAACAGGATTTGGTCGAGAAGCGGTGTAATCAGCTTGATAATTAGAGTTATTATTTGAAACGTTTGGAGTGAAAGTATTAGCCATATTATTTGTTTTTGTTTAAAGTTGAACCGCTTGAGGTTTTTTTATTTTTATTGGAATTTGAGTTGGTTTTGGAAATAAAACTAAAGTTCTTTTTTGAACCTGAATCCTTCGAAAAACACTAATTTGCTCACGATTAATTTCAACCATTTGTGGGGTTGCACCGTTACGAGAAATGCTTATTATCAACTCTTTTGGAGTAGGAATAAAGGCTTTAATCTCAGCTTTTTTAGGTTTTCTAAAGAATAGAAATCTGAACATTTTGGTTTTTATTTTTATTTTCCAATTTGGAAATTGACCCAATTATAATCCATAAAAACCGCTTTGACAAATGGTTGAGGTGTCTGCTGGTTAGTGATGAAGAATTATACTAGTTTCGCTAATTACTACCACAAACATACCCCGTCAGACTTCGTCTGCCACCCCTTTCAAAAGGGGAGTTTCGAGTTTAGTTTAAATTTGAAGTTAGGTTGGTGTTTAGTGAAATTGGTATAAGACTAATTAATGATAGCTAACACAAAAAAGAAGACTAGCTTTCAATTTTGTTTGACAAAAGCTGATTTTTGGTGACATTATATATTCTCGATGAGCCGCAAACTTTTCGATCAAAAATCCAATCCAAAAATCCACCAGTCTAGGTCTTAAACCTAGATTTTTTTTGGGAAAAAATGCCTCAATCACTCATTTATTACATTTTATGCAGACCTCCACTACCTACAAAAAAATTACTACTTACGAACCAGAAATTGGCGATGTAAAACGAGTTTTATTGCTTTATTCAGGCGGTTTGGATACTTCCACCATGCTTAAATGGATTCAAGACACCTACAAAGCTGAAGTGATTGCTCTTACCCTAGACATTGGTCAACAAGCTGATGATTTAGAGGCTATCAGGCAAAAAGCTCTAAAATTTGGTGCCAAAAAAGCTATTGTATATGATGCTAAAGATAGATTTGCTGATGAAGTTATTGCAAAAGGCATTAAAGCCAACGCTAGATACCAGGGAAATTATCACCTTTCAACTCCGATGGGAAGAGTGATTACCTCCCAAATTGGAGTGGAAGTTGCCAAAGCTGAAGGTTGTGATTGTTTGGCACACGGCTCTACTGGAAAGGGTAACGATCAAGTACGATTTGAAGGTTATATTTTGGCGGTTGATCCAAGCATGAAAGTGATCGCTCCAGTTCGAGAGTGGGATATGGATCGTGATGAACAGATTGATTATGCTGAAAAGCACGGTATTCCAGTTCCAGTTAAAAAAGATTTTCCATACAGCGTTGATGACAATATGTGGGGCATGACTTGGGAAGGTGGTGAAATTGAAGATCCGTCTTTGGTGCCTCCAGTTGAGAGATTTTTGACTACCTACAACTTGCCAAAAAACGCTCCAAATGAGGAAGAAATGGTGACTTTGGATTTTGAAAATGGCTTACCAGTGGCTTTGAACGGTGAAACAATGAAATTGTCTTTGATGATTGAAAAATTAAATAAAATTGGTGGAAAACACGGGGTAGGGGTTGTGCATCTGCTTGAAGACAGAATGATTGGGCTAAAAGATCGCGGTGTTTATGAATTGCCAGCTGGTCACATCATGATACGAGCTCACGAGGAACTAGAAAAATATGTTTCAACCAGGACTTTGAATGAGGTAAAATCCATGCTAGACATCAAATGGGGATACCTTTGCTACGCTGCTCAGTGGTTTGATCCGTCAATGGAGGCGATTAATGCATTTAATGAGGAGGCCAACAAACGGGTGAACGGAAAAGTTACAGTTAGACTGTTTAAGGGAGTTGCTACGCCAGTTGCTATCGATTCAGAATGGGGAATGGGACACGCAAGTTTTTCTACCAAACGAGGTTACGCCTTTAATGTGAATGCTGCCCCAGGATTTACCGAAATCCACACTTTGCAGATGAAAATTGCTGGACAAATTAAGGCTAAGAATGAGGCTAAGAATAACAAAAAAGTGAATATTTCAGTTGCGGAAAAGGTTGCTGTGGAGGGGGAGAAGTAGGGGTGAAATATGCTTTATCAGGAACAATTCACAGGTCCTAAAAAAGAAACTAAACTTTTTCACTTATCAAAAAACAATCGGTTTGGATTGGAGTATCCAAGCTTAGATGAAAGATGGGAAAGATTTACTACATATACCCTAAAAGTGATACTTAAAGCTATCAATTTGAAGTTTAGTCCAAATTTAAAAGAGCTAGTTTTATTCATTGAATCTAATGGCTTTTCTTCTTTAGAAGATTTACTTTTTATAGATACTGGTTGGAATCGTCCAAAAGAACTGAAAAGAATTGAAAAAGGTTACTTACTACACTTTTTAGATTTGATGCTAAAAGATTTTGTAAATAGGGGTGATTTTGATAACGAAGATCATGTTGGGAGCGATTATTATGATGAGTTAAATCGTTTAAATGAGTTAAAAGTAGTCAGAGAAAAACTTTTAGATAGTTTTGATTCATTCGACTTAGATTATTTTTGGAATAAAAAGACAAAGCAGATTGAGAGAAAAATTGATGAAGCTAATACTTTTGTAATCAACGAGAATATAAGCAAAGTAAACACTAAGTCCAGTTATCAAGATTGTGTTGATGAGTTTTTGAAGCCCAGACCTAAGATTGATTATTTGAAGAGTTTGCAAAATATTTATTCAGTCTTAGAAGGGGTTGTTTCCTTTCATTGTGAGGGTTTGAGACTACATGAAAAGCAGAAAATGGCGAAGTATCTTACAGGAAAAGAAGAAGATTATGAGACTATTCAGCATATTTTTGCCTTTATAAACGATTTTATTCACCACCCGACAAGTAAAAAAGCAAAATCTCACATTTTTAATAAACAAGAATACATTTACTGGTGGCTTGAAATCAACAAATTGATCTTTATTCTAAACTCCAAAGATTAGATTTGCCTTGATTAAAAATGAAAACTCGCCGACCAAATCGTCTTCCATTTTCTCAAATTTACAGCTCGAATAATTGCTTTTTTGTGACGGTTTGTGTGGAGGGTAGGGATTGTGTTTTTTGGGATGTAGGGGCAGGATTTATCCGCCCTCTGAGATTAATCGAAAACCAACCAACAACGGGGAGCATAAATGCGTCCCCTACAAGTATAAAATTGTCTCCATTGGGTAAAATTGTTGAACAGACTTGGTCTGGTTTACCAGATTATTTTGAGAATATTCTCTTAGATGAATTTGTGATTATGCCGAATCATTTTCATGGGATTGTTACATTTTTGGATACACCTGTAAGAAAAAGTAATGGTGAAAATGTTGGTTTATCAGAAATAATTAGAACCTTTAAAGCCAAATCCACAAAATTAATCAAAGATAATGTAGGAGCAGGATTTATCCGCCCTTTAGGATTAATTGAAAACCAATCAACAACGGGGAGTATAAATGCGTCCCCTACCAAAGAATATCAAAATTTTCAATGGCAAAAGTCCTTTTACGATCATGTTATTCGAAGTGAAAAAGACCTTGATCGAATACGAGAATATATTCACACGAATCCTTTGAAATGGGAGTTGGATGTTTTAAATCCTGCTAACGAAAAAATGTTTAAATTACTTTAAGTTATTTTCTAAAACTTGCACCTCGAATAATTGCTTTTTTGTAACTCGTATTAGAAATTTAGACATTTAGACATTCAACAGTTTGTATGCTATAGATTTATTAAAATAATATTTTATGTACGAACATTACAACATAGTAACGGTAAAAAACTATAGTTTGGATTTTTTAAAAACTCAGCTTGATCAGCTAAATGAAGATTACAAAGAAGTTTTAGAGGAAAATGCAAAGGTTATTTTGAGGTAGATAAGTCTAAGCTTGAAACTTTACAAGAAGAGCTTCGATCCTTCGAAAAAGAACATGCTGTTATTACTCACATAACCAATGTAACTTATCATCCGGGTGAAATCAGGCATGTCCCTGATATTAAGAATTTACTGGATAATCAACAGATTGCCCTTAAATATCTAGATCTCAAAGAAAGAATTAAACAGCTAGAAAATAATGTTCATAGGTTCACAAGTCGTTTATTTGGACTTGACTCAAAAAAAGTGATTTACACTTCAGCATGTCTGCCTTAGAAAGCGAGATTAAGCTTAGAGAAGGTCAGCCACTACAAATATTTGCAGGATTTTGGAATTATCTTGCAAAGATTGAAATTTTTTAAAACCTCTATTTCTCAAAATCCACACCTCCAAAAACACCTTTTTTGTGACGGTTTGATTTCTTTGATAAAGCTAAAATAGTTTGAGGAAAAAAAGTGGTACAAATTATCTAAGTTCGTTTTTGAAATTAAAAAATTGACTAATTTGATTTTTGGATAAATTTATTTTTAATATGAGTTCGAATAAAAATTTTATAATCGGCATTGGTAGTCTTGCCGTTGTGGTAAGTATAGCGGTGGTTTTGTTTGTATCGCAAAATAATAAAACTAAAAATGATGCCGACAGCAAACCTTCGGATACTGTAAGTGTTGTTTTTAGTTCAGAAAATTCTAGTTCCAAGAGTACAGTTTCGGTTGCTAGCAATACCAGTTCAGTTAGTAGTCTTAGTTCAAATGCAGCCACTTCTTTGGCATATAAAAACGGGACATATTCAATAGATTCAAACTACGAATCCCCTGCCGGATCAGAGTCAATAAAAATAAAATTAACTGTTAGTGATGACAAGATAGAAGCTCTTGAAATAACCCCAACAGCTACTGATAAACAATCTATACAATATCAAAACAGGTTTAAAAGCAGTATCAATAGCCAGACAGTTGGTAAAAAAATAGACGACCTTTCTTTAAGCAGAGTAGGAGGAGCTTCGTTAACCACCAATGCTTTTAATAAATCTTTAAATACTATAAAACAATCAGCTTTGAATTAGGTTTAGGGTTGGTTTAAGAGCCTAAATAATTTATCTCCATTGGGTAAAATTGTTGAACAAACCTGGCTAAATTTACCAGATTATTTTGAGAATATTCTCTTAGATAAATTTGTAGTCATGCCGAATCATTTTCATGGGATTATTATGTTTTTGGATGTACCAGTAAGAAAAAGTAATGGTGAAAAAGTTGGTTTATCAGAAATTATATCTTCATTTAAATCTTATTCCCAAAAAAAGATTCGAGATTGGGTAGGGGAAACCTCTGTGTTTCCCGTGGGTTGGAAAAAAGGCGGGATAGAACCCGCCCCTACGAATTTTAATTATCATAAAATATGGCAAAAATCTTTTTACGATCATGTTATATCTATTTCACCAAGCACCACGAACATACCCCGGAAGTACTTCGACTGCCACCCCTTTCATCATGCCCCGAAGGTCGCTTGGGAAATCCAAGCTGCTACTATGGTATCAAAAGGGGAATTTCGAGCTTAGCTCTATTTGATTTTATGTTGTTGTTAGTGAAATGAGTATAAATAGCTCTTATTTTCGAATAATTATTTACTCTTTCAGCCAAAGAGAATCTGCCTAGCCCTTTTTTGCTCTAAATTTTGTAGCGATTTCGATTCCTGTGAATATTTAGACTATTTACTCCAAGTACTGCTCCTAAGGAGATTAAAAAGGTGTTAGCAACTATAAAAATTAGGTTTTCACCTCCGGTTCTGACAGTTGAAACGGGTTTTTGGACTGAAGAGCTTACTTTGACTATGTTCACAGCTACTGTGCTACGATTGTTTGATAAATCTGGATCTACTTCTCTAGCTCTAATGCTGGCATTGTTTATAATTTGATTGCCTGAAGTTTGGATAATTTTGGTGTCTATCATGACTCGGGTTTCTATTCCAGGTGCTAAGTCTGGGACTGAAAAGATTAGCTTGGTGGTGCCGTTGGCTAGCTTGGTGGTAGTTGTAGGGATGTTTTGTCCGTTTTGGTAGGCTTGGATAAATTCAAGGTCTGCAGGTAGGTTGTCTTCAAGCTCGATTCCTGTGGCTGTATCTGGTCCTAGATTTCTGTAAATAAAGGCATATGTTAGGGTGTCTTGGATTTTGGCTGAGGTGGTGTTTACAGTTTTTTGCAGCTCTAGCTGTACTAGGGGCAAGGTAACCGTAAGACCATCATCGTTGTTGGCTAGGGTAATTTCAGCACCGTTTTGAAGGTTGTCGTAGATTTTGGCTGTGTTTGAGATTGTTCTGTTGTTTGGATCGATGTTACTGAGAACTTTGACTCGAATTGTGATATTGCCTGTGTCTCCCACATTTAGATCGCCGACAATAAATGTACAGATTGAGCCTGCTGTTATGTTTGTACAAGTCCAGTTTGCACTTGAGATGTATTCCGTGTTGGTGGGGATTACAAATTCTATGGTTGTACCAGCAGCGTTTTGAGTACCGATGTTGGAATAAGCTAGGTTGTAAATCAGTGCCTGACCTGGGAACAAGTTGGTGGTTTGGAGGGTTTCAACTAGAGTCAAATCTGGAGCTGCGTCAACTAAATCTATATCTGAGGCTTGGTTGTCAGCTGGAGTTTGCTCTGTTCCATGAGTGCCATCGTCGGAGACTTGAACTATATTTTCTACATTTTCTACTAAAATTGGGATAGTGTCGGCTAGTTTGAGAGTTACTGTATATTGGGCAGATGCTCCAGGTAGTAGATTGAGTCCCGACCAAGTTACAGTTTTTGCAGTTGAGTTGTTTGCTCCGCTATCTGAAGCTGAAATATAGCTAAATTGAGCAGGGTAGGTGTCGGTAGTTTGGATGTTTGTCAGGATAATATTGCCATTGTTTGTTATTGTGATAGTATAAGTGGTTTGTTGGCCAGCTGAGAGGATGCCGATGCCGTCAGTTTTGGTAACTGTAAGATTTGGTAAGCCGATTATGTTGTCTTGATCATCAGCTTGGTTGTTTGCAGGTGTTGGATCAACCCCGCCCGCCCCGTCGTCAGTGATTGTGATTGGAGTTAAAATTGTATCAACTAGGCTTGGGTTTGCGATGTTTAGACTTAGGTTTATATTTTGAGTAGCTCCAGCTGCTAAAGTGCCTAAATTTAATGTGCAATTTGTGAGAGTGCATGACCAACCTGGGGTGCTTCCAGAGGGTGAAAATGTTGTACCAGTGGGAATTGTTAGGTTGAGTATTGAATTAGCAGCATCTTGATTGCCTACATTTGAAGCGGAAATTTGGTAGGTGGTTTGTCCGCCGACACTAACCGTAGTAAGGTTGTCATTAATGGTAACTACTAGATCTGGGTTTGCTACAATTGTATCGGTATCGGTACTGGTATTGTTTGAGCCGTCTAAATCAGAACCGTTTGTGCCGTCGTCGGAGATGTTAGAAGTGTTGGTGATGTTTTCTAGTCCGGCTGGTACACTTGTACCTGAGTTAAAAACTACATCTATAGTTCTGATTATACTTTGATTTACAGTGAGGTTGATAGTAGGCCAAGTGATAGTATTTCCTGTTAAAGTACCCCCATCAGAGATGTTTATGACTGAGAGATAGTTTGGTAATATGTCTGTGATGATGACATTTTCAGAGTCTTGATTGCCTATATTTGAAGCTGTAAGTGTGTAAGTAAAGGTGTCATTGTTGCCTATTTGAGTTAGTCCGTTAGTTTTGGTGATTGCTAGATCAGGAGCTGCTATAAGTGGAGTGGTTTCGGTAGATTGGTTGTCAGCTGGGGTTGGGTCTGTTCCGTTTGTGCCGTCGTCGTTTATTGTGATAGAGTTTGAGGTTTGAGTAATCCCAGAGGAAAGACTGTCTAAAATTTTTACTTTCAAAGTCAAATTACCAGAATCTCCAGAATTTAAAGTACCAATATTAATTGTACAAATTGTTCCAGCGATCGAACCATCGGGGCAACTCCAGTTGCTAGAACCTGTGGCTATGTATGTTGTGTTGGCAGGAATAGTCTCTGTGATTACAACCCCAGTGGCTGTTTGATTGCCTTCGTTTGAGTAGCTGATAGTGTAATTTATTTGAGTTCCGGGAGTAGCAGTGCTTCCACTGTCAGTCTTAGAAATGACTAAATCTGGAAATGCTTCAAGAGTGTCTATATCATTATCAAGATTGTTTAAAGGTGTTGGATCTACCCCATTTACTCCATTATCAGTTACATTGGCTGTAGCTGTCAGATTGTTTACTCCAGCTGGAATAGTAGTATTAATTTTAATAGTTACAGTTCTTGTAATAATTTCTCCCGCGTTTAGGTTTGCAACTAGCCAACTAACTGATCCCAGGTTGTTTGTCCCGCTATTTGAAGCTGAAATAAAGACTGAGTTATTTGGGATTTGAGAGTTTATGACTACACCACTAGCTCCTTGGTTGCCTATGTTTTGAATATTTAAAGTGTAGGTTATGGTTTGGTCGGGACTTACTACTGTGAGATTGTCATCAATTGTGACTGTAAGATCTGGAGTGGCGTTGAGTGGTGTAAGGTCGGTGGAGGTGTTGTTTAAAACTGAAGTTTCTGGTCCGTTTGTGCCGTCGTCGGCGATGGTTGTTGTTATGCTTAAATTATTTACTCCTGCGGGTACGGTGTTGTTTGTTTTGACTGCAAAATTGAGACTGCCAGCATTGGATACATTTACGCTTCCAATTGTTTTGGTACATACTGTGCCTGCTACAGCTCCAACCAGAGCTAGAATTGGTAAGGTCAAAAGTTGTGTTTTGTGGCACTGTGACCGAAACTATGACTCCAGTCGCATCCTGTACCCCCAAATTTGTGTAATTTACGGCATAAATCACAATCCCTCCAGTAGTTGTACTCGCTCCCGAATCAGAGATGGTTACGCTCATATCCGGAGCAGCATTCAAACTATCTGTATCTACGGCAACATTATTTAACAAATTAGGATCAGTTCCATTTACTCCGTCATCATTTGCTGTGGCAGAATTTATCAATTGAGTAACTCCACTAGCTACAGAATCATTTACTTTTACAACCACAGTTCTAGTAACTGATTGTCCAGCATTTAGATTAAACAAACCCCAACTAACAACTCCAGTATTATTTACTCCAGAATCAGAAGAAGATTGATAAACAACATTAGCTGGTAAAGTATCAACAACGCTCACTCCTGTAGCATCTTGATTTCCAGTATTAGAAATAGTTAAAGTATAACTCAAAGTATCTCCAGGTTGAGCAGTTGTAACCCCATCAGTTTTGGTGATCACAATATCCGGAGCTGCATTCAAACTATCTGTATCAGTAAAGGTATTGTTTAGTGGGGTTGGGTCGTTACCATGAGTTCCATCGTCTATCACGCTGATTGTGTTGATAAGTTGATTGACTCCAGTCGGTAGTGTGGGATTGATATTAACGGCAAAAGTCCGAGTTATTGTCTGCCCAGGATTTAGGTTGGAGACTAAGGTGGTGTAGGTGCTACCTGTAGTATTTGTCCAAACAGTTGGTAAACTTAGCGTGGAATTAAAGGTTGAATTGGCTGGCAATGTCTCGGTAATAACGATGTTTTGGGCTGCATAAGTTCCGTTGTTTTTGAGAGTGATGGTATAAATTGCATTATCACCAGGAGCTTTGACACTGACTCCATCAGTTTTGGTAATTTCTAGATCTGGAGTTTGAACCGTGAGGTTTGCCGTACCATTGATTGGACCAAAAGTACGCTCATAAACAGAAGGGCCAGGAAGGGTGGAAGCTGTGGTAATTTTAGCGGTGTTTGTGATGACTTGGCCAAGAGTTAGGTTTGCAGCGAGTTTTACCGTAAATGTAAATGTGACTGTCTGTCCTGGGGATATGTTTCCGCCGGTGTATTTGATGATATTGGTACTTCCAGAAGGGGTAATACTACCCGTAAATCCTGCAGCTGTAGTAATTAGGTTTGGATTTATCAGTTCTGAATTTTGGATGATATCTTCTATTTCGGCTTCGTAAGCTGTAGCGAGTCCAGTGTTGGTTGTCTGAATTTGGACAGTTACAGTGTCATTTGGAGCTGCAGCGGTAGGTGAAAATGATTTGCTGACATTTAGAATTGGGGCATTTAAAGTAATACTAGGTGGGGTTGGGTCAGAAACGATTTGATCTAGACTAGAAGCTACATTTGTAGTTATCAGATCAGCGTTATTGGTTAAAATAGTACCGTTTTGATTTCCAGCAATATCTTTGACTCTAGTTTTTATTCTTACCACAAAACTGTTGTTGTTGGCGTTGTTATCACTTGGTAGCGTAATATCTCCAAAATTCAAAGTGATCGCACTGGTTCCAGTTACTGTAGGTGTAGGTAAAGTGGAGCTAAAATCTTGAGTGAGCAACCCTGAACTTGCAGCAGCAGTAGAAATAACCTGATAAGATACATATTCCAAGCCAGTTGGTAGATTATCACGAACTCGAAGATTTTTATTTAGACCCTCGGCTACAGTAGTTGTAAGATCAAACTCCGGCTCATCACCAATTCTAAAGGCTGAACCTGCTGTGTTGGTTTTGTTTATCGAGCCTGTAGTGACATTAAAATTTACCGATCCAGAATTGTTGTAATCATTTTGAGTAGAACTTACAGTACCATTTCGCTCGGAAGTGGTATCGTTAGAATTTAAAATATTTGAACCTGTTGGATTTGAGTTAGTTCCAGAGCCGGGTAGGGAGCTATAAACTAGCTGAGCGGTATTTGGAATGGTTTGACCTGCACTGACTGTGCTAAGTACAGAGGCTGTTATGTCCACAGTGACTGATTCGCCTGGGGCAAGTTTATCAAAAGTTAGATCTAGTAAATTGCTACCAGTGTTGGAATTATCAGCAACTGTAGTAGCAGCAGGCTTGCTAAAAACGTTAACACTATTTAGTTGCAGGTTTGTGTTTAGGGTATCGGTGAGTTTGATTTCGTAGGCGTTGGCAGAGTTGTTTCCTGAGGCAGTATTACTAAATGTGAGTCTGTAGGTTAGTGGGTCACCTGAATCAACTGGAGCTTGAGTTATTGTTTTGGTTAGATTTCGGATCAAAGGCTCAGCGATTTGGGCTGTTCTAACTCCCGAAGTGGACATGTTTGTGTCTCCTGTTGTTGGGTTTTGTCTGATTGCAGTGTAGGTATTACTTAGACTGGTTGTCACGGTTGCTCCAGTTGTTTGGGTGAAAGCTTGATTTGCAGTAATGTTTAAAACTTGAGCGTTAAATTCTACAACTATATACTCAGCGTTGGCGTCGTTATCAGTATTTTGAATAGTTCCGAGGGCAAAAGTAGGATCAGTGCCGCTCCCAAATGTACCCCCTGTGATTTGACCACTAGGTATTACACAGCCTGGAGTTATGGTATTTGAAGAACCTATTTGATTACAACCAGAAAAAGCTGCGATAGAAGAGACCAGATTTCCGTCCGAACTAAAACCAACTCTGGCAGTGTTGTCGTTCAAAAATTGTAAACCTGTGGGAAGGTTGTCCAGTATCCTAAAATTCAAAATTTCACCTTCAGGAATTTGAGTCACCAGCCTGTATCTTGCTATTTCGCCGATAGCCAGTCTGTCTGTACCGCCAGTGTTTGTGGTGTGACTTTCTGAGGTAGAAATGATAGTTTTGGTTGTAGTGACATTATTTACTGTAAAATTAACCAGACCTGAGTTTGTGTTGTCATTGACTATTCCGACTGGGTCGGAGGTGTTTCCAGTTCTCTCGGTAGCAACTGGGGAATATGGGGACTGAGTTGTTGTTATAGATCCTGGGAGAGAAGTATAGGTGATCGTAGCCGTATTTGGAATAACCTGGTTTGGAAAGACTGTAGCTACAGGACGAACTTGAAATTGTAGGACAGAATTTTGTCCGAGATTTAGCTGATTGTAGGTAGCCGCTAAGGTGCTTCCGGTAGCAACCAGAGTTGCTGGAGAAACTCCTGAAATATAGGCTAGTGTCCCAGCTTGATAAGTCAAGGCTGTAGGCAAAACATCACTTAAATTCAGATCATACCCTGTAGAGTTGCTAGCAGCAGTGTGACTAATAGTGAGGGTGTATGTGAGCAAATCGTTGGCATCTCCTGTGGCAGAGTTGACTGTTTTTACTACCTGAATTTGCGGTTCTAACACCGTGACATTTGGAGCAAATACCAAGCTAGTAGATTGAGAGGCTCCATTGTTGTAGTTTAGGATCGCTGAATTATTTAGATTAGTACCTCGATTGACGCCTAGCCGAATTTAGTACCGCCACCTGATAATTTAGCACTATAGTTTCAGCTACCGAATTGTTTGTGTTTGAGTTTGTGATTGTTCCAAAATCCAGAGAAATATTTTGCCCGCTATTTGTTATACTTGCACTACTTAGAACAGAATTAAAACCACCTGCGACACTTGTGATTACACCGGCAGAAGCTGTTATTGAATCTATCGAAACCAAAGCAAGACCAGAGTCTAAGCTGTCCAAAATTCTAGCCTGTTGCATTTGACCTTCAGGAATTGTGGCAGTGACCTGGTAGCTTATAATCTCACCAACTAGTACATTATTTACGGTAGAGTCCGCCTGATTGGTACCAGTCAAGTTTTTAGTTAGTAATGGTTCAGAAGTGGTTACAGTAGCAGTATCTTTTTGACTATGATTTGGTACAAAATTAGTTGTGCCATTGTCCGCTCCAG
>JBIKIW010000063.1:0-6078 GCA_044361365.1 Limisphaerales bacterium
CCCGACTGTAAGGAGGGGGAGGTGGATTTTGGTGCTGTGTTGGATTCCACCCCGTCACTTCCAAAATCATATTTGGTTGTAAAATAGTCCACCCCGTCAGCCTGCGGCTGCCACCCCTCAATGAGGGGAATTTCTAAGCTCTTTTGCTCATCAATCACAAAGAGAATTTCTTTTTCCTCAACTCTAATATTCTCCTCTTGAGGAGTACCCGACTGTAAGGAGGGGGAGGTGGATTTTGGTGCTGTGTTGGATTCCACCCCGTCACTTCCAAAATCATATTTGGTTGTAAAATAGTCCACCCCGTCACCTACGGTGCCACCCCTCAAGAGGGGAATTTTTGGACTCAACAACTCATCTCTATAAAACTCATACTGTTTCTTTCTCGCCTCTAGCTCTGCCTCTAGCTCTGCCTTCAGCTCTGTAAAACTATCTAAAATTCTGACAATTTCTTGCTGGACTGCGAGGGGTGGAAGAGGGATTTTGAATTTACTTAACCATGTTGTACTCAAATTCTTTTGGCCTCCTCCTGTAGCATTAGCCATTGCCTCAGTTTCAAAACTATCTTGATCAAAGAAATGAAATAAAAATCGTGTTAATAAATCATTACTTTTTGAACGAATACAAGCAACTCTTTGATTTAATCCAGCGGGTAAATCGCTTTCTGACAACATTGCAACCCTACCAACATTACCAGTTAATGACATAACTAAATCGTTATTTTTTAACAAGTATCTTTCAATTTCTTCTTTGGTTTCTAACGGATAAAATTTTAAGTCTTTATCAGACATTTTTCCTTTTTGAACATCTGAAATACGTATCACTCTGATGCCTTTTTCGGTATATTTTGAACTTTGAAACGCATAGCCATTCAATATCTGAGCTATTTCCCCAAGCTCCTTAAACTCCACCCCATTTGGGCATAGCTGGTTGATTAGGGTTTGGAGTGGGTTTGGGGGAGTCATAATTGCGTTTTTAATTTGAAATTGGTTTATCGAGTAAGAAATTCCCCTCTTGAGATACTGGTACAGTTCGGGTTTCCCGAACGACGTGAGTGTCCGAAGGGGTGACAGCCGTAGGCTGACGGGGTGGATTTTCCTTCAACCACACAGTTCTTTTCTTAACCACCATCAAAAAACTATCACTCACAAAATCCATAGACTTCTTAATTTCAAGATCTGTGTAATGAACAACTTCCAAACCTAAGCTTTTCAAATAATTTTCTCTATTTTGATCATATTCTTCTTTAAAATCATGGCTTTCTCCATCAATTTCAACCACCACACCAAGCTCTGGAATAAAAAAATCGACAATATAATTTCCAATAATAACCTGTCTATCAATATCAAAACCAAGCAATTTTTTGTTCTTAAAAGCTTGCCAAAATAAGGTTTCTGATAACACTCCAGCTTTTCTAAGTTTTTTAGCTTTTAGTTCCAATTCTTTATTTTTCGGTAAGATCCAGAAAGGGAAAAGTGAGTTTTGTTTCCAAGTGGGTAATTCTCCTCTTTGAGGAGTACCTGAGCGGAGCGAAGGGGTGTTGGATTTACTTAGCTTGAAATCAGAACCCCACTCTTCGATTTTTGAATTTGTTTTGTTGTAAGAATCCACCCCGTCACCTTCGGTGCCACCCCTCAAGAGGGGAATTTCTATTTCCTCACCATCAAGAATTACTCCGTTAGACTGCGTCTGCCACCCCTCAAGAGGGGAATTTTCAGCACTGAGGTTTTCCAAGTCAATATAAAGATTTTCAGCGTTGTTTTTGTTTGGTGGGGTCATAGTTGATTAACCGTACTTTTAACTCTTGAATAATTTAAAATTTACCTGATATCTATAGAACTCAATATTGTCAGTAACAGATAATGCTCTTCTTATTCTAAGATCATCTTCTAATGCAATAATAACTCCTTTTACAGTTTGATTTGACTCGGCTAATTCTCCTTTGATATATTCCATGTATCGCTGTATTTGCCCCACCACATTATCACTTGCCCTGCCTTTTTTTAGCTCTACAACCAATATACTTTTTTTGTCTTTACTGATGGCTAGTATGTCTATAGGTCCAGTATCACTTGGGTATTGTTGTCCTACTAACTGACCCTCTTCCTCATATATATCATAAAATTTGCCTAGTTCAGTCTGTTTCCAATTACTCACCAAAAATTCTTCAAGATATTTTTCAAGTACAAAAGTTGAAGCGTCTTCCACGGAGATATCTGTTGAAATAATAGTTTGGGGTTTATGATTGCCAATCAACCTTTCAATTTCATCTGCATATGTAGAAATATATGCTGTTGTTCCAGTGGAACCTGTGGAATTTTTCAATTCTTGAGACATTGCCGAGCGTTCAATCTGTATCGGATACCAAGTTACAGACCTTCTGTGAGGTAAATTTTCACCTGGCTGATAGTGGTAATTTGAGCTTACTTCACCAACATGATAATTACCTTGCCCATCTGGACTAATGATAATATCACCAATTTGAATACCTTTGCATATAGTCCATAGCATAGCACAAGCTAGCCCAGCTGCAATTTTACTTTTTTCTGGATATTTCTGTAGCCACACATCTCTAAATTTGGTATTAAAATCTCTCCAGTTTTCAGTTAGTTCTGTTGTCAGATCTTGATCTATGCCATAATCGACTCCAATATACCCTCCCTGAATGCATTCTTGGGCATAAATACTTTTAGCACCTAATATAACTCTAATATAATTTTTCATAGTAATACTTTTTCATAATCCTTAATACTCAATCCCCCTAACAATCTCATCAATAGCAACTCTTAGCTCACTTTGTCTTGCCACAATTCTCTCAATATCGGCATTTAGCTTTGTTATATCTACCACTTCTCTGGTGTCCTCAGTGGCCACATAGCTACTCACGGCTATATTATAATCATTTTCAGCGATAGCTTTGTTTTCCACTAGTTTTGCAAAATACTCTATATCTTTTCTTTCTTTAAAAGCCTCCAAGATTTTTAGCCTGTTGGTTTCACTCAGTTTATTTTTATTTCCACCCCTGACAAACTCACTAGATGCATCAATAAACAAAGTACTATTATCACTTTTACTCTTTTTCAGCACCATAATACAAGTACCAATTGTTGTTCCAAAGAAAAGGTCAGCTGGGAGCTGGATGATGGCGTCGATGTAGTTGTTATCGATTAGGTATTTTCGGATTTTTTGCTCTGCTCCGCCTCTATATAGCACTCCTGGAAATTCTACAATGGCTGCGGTGCCACTAGTAGATAGCCAAGAAAGCATATGCAAGGTAAAAGCAAGATCAGCTTTACTTTTTGGAGCTAGGACACCAGCAGGACTAAATCTTGGGTCATTTATAAGTAGAGGGTTGGCGTCTCCTTCCCAGTTTATAGAGTATGGAGGATTAGATACAATAGCATCAAAAGGCTCATCTTCCCAATTTTTTGGATCGGTTAGAGTGTCACCGTGGGAAATATCAAAATGGTTGTAGTTGATGTCATGTAAAAACATGTTGATTCTACAAAGATTGTAAGTAGTGAGGTTGATTTCTTGTCCGTAAAAACCTTGCCTGACATTTTCTTTACCAAGTACTTTAGCAAACTTTAAAAGTAGAGAGCCAGATCCGCAACATGGATCATAGACTTTATTTACTTAGGTTTTGCCGACCGTAGTTATTTCAGCCAAAAGCTCACTTACTTCTTGAGGCGTGTAATATTCTCCACCAGATTTTCCAGCATTTGAGGCATACATTGCCATAAGATACTCATAGGCATCACCAAAAGCGTCGATAGTATTGTCAGTAAATTCACCTAGTTTTAAACCACCTATCGCTTCTAGTAGTTTAACAAGGTTTTGATTTCTTTTCTCTACACTACCACCGAGTTTGTTGGAATTTACATCTAGATCATCAAACAAGCCTTTTAGATCGTCTTCGCTAGTGGCACCTTTGGCAGAGCTTTCGATATTGTTAAATACATTTGAAAGAGTTACATTTAAGTCAGAATCTGTTTTGGCATTTTTAGCAACATTTACAAAAAGCTCACTAGGCAGAATGTAAAAACCCTTATCTTTAACAACTTCATTTCTCCCAAATTCAGCATCTGTATCAGCAAGATTGGCATATTCAAAACTATTGTTTCCAGTTCGTCTTTCCAGTGAGTTGATATAGCTAGTTAGGTTTTCACTAATAAATCTATAGAAGAGTATTCCAAGTACATATTGTTTAAAATCCCACCCATCGACACTCCCGCGTAAATCATTTGCAATTTGCCAAATGGCTCGGTGTAGCTCTGCTCTTTCTTGCTCTTTAGACATATTTTAGCTGTTTTAAATATTAGGAAATTCAGTGATTTCACACATCGTTTATATACGTAAAGATATTATTAGTCTGCTGTTTTTGGTCAATAGCACCTGTTGGTGACTACAAAAACTAGCTATCAAAGATGTGGTCTTGTATGCTGATAAAAAAATTACAGCCACTAAATCTCAAATTTCATAAAACTCTAGCTAGCCGCACCTAACAATCCACCACCACATTGCCACGTTTATGCCCTTTTTCTACGTATTCGTGGGCTTCTACCATTTGCTCTAGCTTGTAGGTTTTATCTATTACTGGCTTTAGTTTGCCTGATTCCACTAGCTCTTTTATAAAATCCATATCCTTGGCTGTGACTTCAGCTACTCCTGCAATCAGTTTTATATTACTTCTTTTAGCGATCCAGGCTCCTTGTAGCATCTCTTTTATTAGAGCATCTCCAAGCATCAAAATCCCTTCTTTTTTGACGAGCTTTGCAATTTTCCCCACCTCCACTTTATTCACAGTTTCGTACACTACATCAAAAACTTCATCGATAGTGGATAAGTCTTGTTTCGTATAATCCACCACTTTATCTGCTCCAAGCTTTTTGACCATTTCAAGGTTCGCCGTACTACAAACCGCAGTCACTTCAGCTCCGTAGTATTTGGCTAGTTGAACGGCATTAGTTCCAACCGATCCCGAAGCTCCATAAATCAAAATCTTTTGACCAGCTTTAAGGTTAGCTTTTTTCAAATAATGCAGAGCTGTGTGAGCTCCAAAAGGAATTGCGGCGGCTTCTTGGAATGTTATATTTGTTGGTTTAATAGTTATCGCAGAGTCTTGTGAAACACATTTATATTCGGCGTAAGTTCCGATTTTCATAGTATCAGTGAGTCCAAAAACTTCGTCCCCTACTTTGTACTTTGTAACCTCCTGTCCTACAGCTTCGACAACTCCAGAAAGTACGATTCCAAGGATTGGCAATTTAGGTTTAAAAAATCCAAAGACCAGACGCACCAAAAAAGGATCTGGTTTACGCAAGCGAATGTCGGCAGAATTTACCGAAGTGGCTTTGATTCTGACCAGAATTTCTGTGCCTAAGGGTGTTGGTTTTTCAATTTCTGCTAGTGTTAGCACGCTTGGTGAACCGTATTTGGTATAAATTATTGCTTTCATAAAATTTGTTGTTTAGGTATGTTAATTTTAGTTCAAATAGTAACCGTAGATTAACTCTTATTTCCTTCTCTCTTTTCTTGCCTGAGCGTATATAAATACAGACTTTGCACCTTCTCTCTTGCCCACTGAGTTTTTCTCAAAAAAGTTAGGCTCGAAGAGATGCTCGGGTTCATACTAAAACACCTTATATTAATCATTTCAGCCAGCCCTTCCCAGCCGTATTTTTCATACAAAAATTCCATAATCACTTTTAAACTTTTGCCGTGTAGGGGATCTTGGGATTGATTTTGGATAACATCTTTTTTGGTTTCTTGATCTTGCATATTGATAGACTTTTAATATAAAAACCTAGTGATGATTTAGCAACGTGTCAAAATTAACCAGAATTGGACCTAAAATTAAATTTCAAAACTCTCACGATTTACACGAGACTAATTAAACAACTTTTATTGAGTTTTCTGATATTCTAAATAATTCCATTCAAATTGAGTTTCTAGCTGTTTGAATTTTCTTGACTAGGGTATTTTGCTGTGCTAAAATTAATGCGCTTTTAGCTTATTTTTATAATAAAATTGCATTATGGAAGCTATTAAAAATCAAAAACAAATAAAAACATCCGACCA
>JBIKIW010000064.1:0-5498 GCA_044361365.1 Limisphaerales bacterium
ATGTATTTGACTTAGAGACAGATTTGCTCCATATTATCAAAATCTATATTAAATACCTGAAAAGTATTTCAAATTAAATTTTAACTGGTCTAGTTCCTTCATGATTACATTACAAGGGACAATACACCTAATTCTAGTTTTTCTGAGTTTGATATGGAGGTTTTGAAGGCTCATTTTGAGTAAAATATCTAATAAAAACAGAATTTTTGTGAGTTCAAATTAAAAGTTTGAATGTTACAATTTTGTGACCAAGTTCAATATTTTTTTGACAATTATACTAAACAAGTTTATTATCAACTTGATTAATATATTAAATATGGCTTTGCCGAACAAAACTAGCTTTCCCGATCCAACGGATTACGCAGGGTTTTTAATCTGGCAAAAATCAAACTCTTGGGGAAGAACTGTAAACTCAGAACTCAAAAAAATTGGTCTTAATCAGGCACAGTATTTTCACTTGATTTCTTTATTCTATCTTTTAAATACACAAAAAGAGGTGACTCAAGTTGGACTAGCAGAATATACAGGGACTACTTTTATGAACACTTCTAAAATTATAAATGGCTTTGAAAAAATTGACTTAATAAAACGTCAAACAGGCAAAGACTCTAGATCAAAATCACTTTCAATCACCCAAAAAGGTCTAGATGTTCTTATTTTGGGAGCTACTACTATGGGAGATTTGGATGCAAGTTTTTTTCCAGAAACAGATAAAATCAAATTTATAAATTACTTAAAAAAATTAAATTAAAATATGACTGAAACATTTGTTAATTTTATAATAAGCTACTTTCAAGGTTTTTTTGGTAGTTTTATAGTACTTTTGTTGGTATATCTATTAATTTGGAAATTTTTTGCAAAACAGCTAGGGAAATGGAAAATACAACAAACTCAAAGAGCTGGTTGGGATCAGATTAAAACTGAAATCATAAACAGTTTTTGGGTAACTCTAGCTGGTACGGTAATCACTATAACTGTATTATCGTTAAAAGATTTAGGGCGTTTAAAATTTTATACAGATATAAATTCATATGGTGGAATTGGATATCTATTTGCCAGCTTTGTCTTTTTATTGGTATTTGGCGATGCTTGGTTTTATTTGTTTCATAGACTTATGCATCATCCAAAAATATATAAATATGTGCATTCAGTTCATCACAAAAGTTTAGAGGTAACCCCTTTTACGGTTTCCTCGTTTCACTTTATTGAAGCAGTAGTTTTAGGGTGCTGGATAATTCCGGTAGCATTTTTTGTGCCAATTTACATACCAATGCTAGGTGTGATGCAATTTATTGGTTTATTTAACAATATCAAATCTCATTTAGGCTATGAACTTTATCCGAAATGGTTTCAAAAAACCTGGCTGAAATATTTGATTACAAGCACCCATCACAATATTCATCACACTAGGTATAATGGAAATTATGGTTTAATGTTTACATTTTGGGATGTGGTATGTGGTACCGATTTTAAAGAAACTGACACTGTTTTTAACGAAGTTAGGAGCCGTAAAAATGGAGTAATTAAAATGAACACAAAATATTTTCCTTTAAAAATCAGTAAAATCGTAAAGGAGACAGAAGATGTCCGTTCAGTGTATTTTGAATCTGTTTCAAAAGATTTTAGTGACTACTTTCCAGGACAATATTTGAACGTACGAATGAAAATAGATGGTAAAAATCACGACAGGATATTCTCTCTAAGTAGCTCACCAGTTAAAGATAAATTTTTACGAATTACTATGAAATTAAACGGTGTATTTACTCACCATATTTTTAACAAAGCTAAACCTGGAGATGTAATAGAAGCACTTTTACCCTGTGGAGATTTTTATATCAAGCCAAACCCACTTCATTCGATAAACTACTTGATGATCGCAGGAGGTAGTGGAATTACACCTCTTTACTCCATGATCAGATCGATTCTTCAGACAGAGTCAAATAGCACGGTTACCTTATTTTACTCCAATAAATCACCAGAAACAAAAATATTTGCAGATGAAATAAACCTTCTAATTCAAACTTTTAGAAATTTTAAAGTGGTGGATTTTTATAGCGGTGTAGCAAGGCTGAGTCAAAAAGACATCCAAAATTTTATTGATTCAAACCAGAATCCTCAAATTTACACCTGCGGCCCGACCAGCTTAAAATCAGCTGTTAAGAAATATCTTAGAGAGATTAAAATTGATGAATCCATAAGCCATGATGAGGAGTTTGTAGAAGGTTATGCAAGGCTATTTTCTGTTTAAAGAATTGATTTTGACTCATATTAGACGTGAGTAAACAAAAATAACACATGAATTATTGTATAATTTTAAAAGTGTCGGTCGACTTGGTTACAATAATTTTTTATTTAGAGATTATTATTAAGAGGTTCAAATTTTTGATATTTAAATTAAAATAACTTTATAGGTTAACACTTTAGAACTAAACTTGCAAAGGTAAAATATGTATTGTATAATTAACTTCATCAAAACAAATATAAAATATAAAATATAATATGTTAAAAAGATTATTTCCATTAATTAGTATTGGATTGCTTCTTGGATTATTTTTCTCGCCACTTTTGCCTGTTCAAGCTGCTGAAGGCACAGTTGATATGAAGCCAGGTCAATCAGCAACCTTTACCATTGAATATAAAAATGGAGGCGAAGGTACAAACACAATGCAAGCCGCCCTTTTAAATATTTACCTAGGTAAAAGCTTAGAGTTAGATACTGCCTCAATGACTGATCAATTTCCTCAAACAGGTACTGTCTATAAAGTGGCATCTTCTGTAGTTAGAAATGACAGTACAAGTTGGGGTTCAATTATTGATTACCAGCCAAGATCAGCGAATGACGCTGCTGCACCTAGTGGTAGCAAAGTGGCCGGAGATGTTGATATTACAGTCGGAGAAAAAGGACTTTTTAAATTCACTGTCAAACTAAAATCTGACATTTTAAGTACTGATAAATCAGCAGGGGTAAAATATGTTGTTGGTGATATTTTATCAGTTGATACAGTAAATGCTAAAACTGAAGGTATTTATTCTATTTTAAATCACTCTGGTACAGGAAAACAACCAGGAACAATTTCTGTTAAAATTGCAGCTCCAGATGTAGTAGCCTGTACTGGAAAAGCAGCTTCTACCAATACTACTGGTGGAGGTTTTGCTAAAACTTCAGCTCAACCAACAAACACTTCGGTAGTTGTAACTCCAGGTAATCCTGTAACAGTTGAACAATCTTTGAACGTAAAAACTTCAGGACTTCAGGACTCTGCTGATTGTACCCCAAAAACCTTAGAAAATGCCACATGTACAGCCCTATTACAAGGACCAAATAGCTTTTCAGCCCAAGTTACTGGAACGGTTAAAGGTGGAATTTGCGACGTTACTTTTACTGCAAGTCAAACACCCAAAACAGCTGGAACCTATCAAGTAGTAGTTCAGGTGGCAGGACCAAATGGAAATCTTCAAACAGCTCCTAAAGATGTCGTTTTTGTTGCTAAAGTAGTAGCTTCATCCTCATCATCTGTATCTTCGACCGCACCTACAGTTTTGCCTAGAACTGGCGGCATCGCCTTCGCCATAATCTTAGCTTTCTTAGCAGGTGTTGGTGGAATAGCTGCTTTTATCTTTGCTAGAAGAAGGAAAATGAAAATTACAAAATAATCTTTGTTGATCTATAAACATAAAATAAACTCCCCTCTTTTTTGAGGGGTTTAATCGTATATAATCAATTTGAAAAAGTAAATAAAAGAAATTCCTCGATTTTTACCTAAGTTTTATGCACTAATTTAGATACAGATAAACCGTTAAGTGTGGTTGGAGGTATATATTTTAGTAGGACGAAAACTATATTTAGAAGTTTTTACACCCTTGAATAAGTCAGTATAGTGCAATTGACTCGTGGTATTTGGTTTTTACTAACTATCTGCTGTAAGAAGTGTATAGCTATAAAGATATTTTCACAACTATTTGGTATTATACTATGACTAGTTGTTAATGCAGAAAATAATTTGAGGACAGATATATCCTTGGTGGAAGTAACTACCTTATTAATTGTTGTTACTTAAAAACTAACTAGTTCTAAACCCTGATACAATCTGAGCCACCACATTTACTACTGTCAAAGATACAATTGCTAATATAAGACCGATTACAGCATTACGAAAAGACTTTAAACCATTACCGTATCGATCTTCGTTTCCAGCAGAGGTTATCATCAAATAGGCACCCCAAACACTAAACCCAACAGCCACAGCAGCAGAAATATAAATAAAAAACCTTACAATGTTGATAATAAATTCGGTAATTCCTTCTTGACCTGGTTCAATATCATTTGTTCCATCGAAACAACCACTAATCCCTTCGCAAACATTGATCGGATCTGCGGCAGATGCCCCAATGCTAGTTCTGGCTAAAAACAAGGCTAAAAAGCCACCGCTCATAATAGACCAAAAAATTATTCGTTTTATAATTTTGTTTCGTTGTTGGTAGGAGTTGAGATTCACACAGTTAACTTTAATTAAGGCTTTTAGGATTGTCAAAGCAAAAATGTCAAACTTTGCTTAAAACCACCCACCAAAAGATTTTAAAATGTCTTTTTAGTAGTTTTGACATTTGTCTATTTAGATGATATTAAAAGTAAATTACCTAGTCTAGATTGTCACACTTTTTAGATTATCTACGACTATTCTAACAAGATGCCAAATTCAAAATTTATAAATCTTAGACTACTTAAAAAGAAATTTATTTTACCTATTTTCATAATAGCTATCCTTAGCTTTAGTTTTATATTTTCTACAGTTTTAGACTTATGGTTATCAACACCACTTTTAGCTCTTCCAATTAATAATAATGAAAATCCTGGCAGCTTAATCCTTGATAAAAACACAAATCAAACCATCGCCGCTTACCCTGGAAAATCAAAGTATGAATCTGTCTCTATCTACAACCTGCCTCAAAATTTCATAAAAGCTGTTTTAACACTAGAAGATAAGAACTTTTTTGAAAATCCTACCGCTATTCCATGGACTAGTATGGCAAAGGTGAGTTTTGATTGTGCCACAAAGCATGACAATTGTAGAGGTGGATCTGGAATTGTTCAGCAGCTAGTTAAAAATGTCAGCGGCAACGATTCACCAACCTTGAAAAGAAAAATTGATGAATTATTTTTGTCGTTAAAATTAGGTCAAAGCGTTTCCAAGCAAACAATATTAGAAACGTATCTAAATTCTGTTTATTACGGACAAAATAGCTATGGGGTGGAGACTGCTAGTAAGACCTATTTCAATCACTCTGCATTGGCAAAAGATAACTCAGGAAAATATTTGTTATCAGATACAAAAGCTTGTTTTTTGGCTAGCTTATTACAATCTCCAGACGCATATAGTAAAAGCATTTTTAAAGATCAGGATCAAAATTCTGTATTTTTGAGTAGAATAACCTTTTGTCTAGAAAATATGAATTCTACCAGTTTAGCTTATTCAAAAGGGACTAGACCAGTTAAAATT
>JBIKIW010000065.1:0-5437 GCA_044361365.1 Limisphaerales bacterium
TTTGTAGCGTCTATATCTACACAAAAATGATGAATTATTTTTTTTAAATTGTAATTGCTTAATCTTTATCTGTATATCATAGAAATTAGTTTAGTTAGTGTTTGCTAACTAGTCTAGTTCCATGATAATTACTAAAATATTATGAGTGAAGGTGTCTATGAAGCTAAATTATCAGACCAGGACGGAGCTGAATCCTTTAGACTACTTAATATAGAGATTTCAAATTTACATTTAAAAGAAGGTAATAAACAACCCTTGAAATTGATAATATCAGACCAGGACGGAAAGCCCAGCTTGTTAAGTAAAGAAAATCAAGAAGGAACTCTTCAAATATCAGCCCTTCCTGATACTGAAGGTAGGGGTTGCTTTTTGTTAAGTAACGCCGATGACAAAGGACAGCTTGGTCAAGACTTAGTGGTTTTTAGTGATGGTAAAATATTACCTGTGAGTAATTTTGTTGGTCGTAGCAGAGATGAAGTGTGGAACAGTTGTATAACAGAATACGCTAAAAGTCGCCAAGATGTACCTGATCCTAGCGATGAAAGTAAAATTATAAGTGTTCCTGTAAAAAACACCATCTCTCGAAAACACTTTGTCGTTGTCGAAGATCCGAAAATACAACAGCACATTTTGCTAATGTTTGGCTTCCCAATTTTCCAAATTACTAGAGCAGATGGTGGGTTTAGGGTATCTAATAATCCAAAATTCAACCATGCAAAATGGTTCTTAGATAAAGATATTTTTATTTCAAATTCAGGTGAAGTACGAGAATTTAACCAAAATAATGACAGAATTAAAATTGGTAAAACAGAACTTATCACTCATCTGAATAAACACTATTCAGACAAACCATTGATCCACGAATTGATCTCTAGAGGATTGGTTACAATTCAAAATAAAGGAGATTTCAAAACCCTGACTATTAAAATCACCCCGTATTTTAAATTTACAGACAAAGACGGGAAATTGCTCGAAGAATTTGAAGGTGCGTATAGATTTTCAATTAAGAAAGATGAATATTTGGAAGTTGAGTATTTGGAAGTTGACGTACCAAATGATAACCCATTTATTTTGATAGGTAATGGAAACGGGGCAACTCTGCTATCAGATGTACTAAGACTAGATCTTGAAACGGCTCAATTATCAAAAGAAAGAGATAATAATTATCATTTTTTCCCAGAACAAGTTTATACATTTTATCGCGTTCTTAAAAAAACCTGTATAGCCAAAATACAGGAAAACCTTATTGGAAAGAAAGTCGCTACTGAGATTTCAAATCAAGATTTACCATTTTCCATACAAAATACCTGTTTCAAATATACAGGAAATAACCCAAATGTGTTGAGATCACAAAATCCGGTGTATAAAGCTGATCTAAAAGAACTTAGCGAACTAGGTGCAAGCGTGTATATTCCCAAAATTTCACCAAATGGCTATGTAGATTATGTAAAATTTGACCCACAAGATATTTTAACCTCCAAAATCACAATATTACCGCCAGGGACTAAGATAGTTATTAACAATGAAGAATATCTAGTGATTGGTGAAAAATTTCCTAGAGATCCATTTTTTGAAATAAATAATCTATTTAAAAAGATTTTTGACTTACTTGGTGCTGAATACAAATTCAATCCCAAAGAAATACTAAATATCTTAACTGATTTAGAAGGAGTCACTTCGCAAACAGATTTAATGTTAGCTGTTACAAACGACTTGGGCAACTCTAAGTTGGCTGATATTGATGAAGTGTCTGAAAAGGGAACGGGAATGGCAGACTATTTAACCGACGAGTTACATAAATTATATGATGCCGTAAAAGGAATTTTTGGTGGGGATGGTTGTACAGTCTCAGGCGTTGTAAAGCTTGAACAGATTCCTGAGTTTATTCAAACCCTTGCTCAAAAAGACTTACAAACAACAGATAATACAGAATTTAATATTAGAACTGGCGTAGTGGCTTTTAATTATAACAAATTCATAGATTATTTGATGGAAAAAGCAGGTATTGGAGCTTTAGAGACTGGCAAAATAAAGGAAATAATTTCTTTACTTAAAAAAATAGCCGAAATATTCTCAGATTATTTACAGACGACTGGTAAAGAATCAACAATAAAAGGTAATACTTTCACAATAAATACACAATTAGCTAAAATACTACCATTTAAAGATCTGGATCAACATAGCTTTTCTGGGAAAGGTGTTAGCCCTGAGATCAAACAACATGTACAAGTAGTAGAAAATCAAGAAAGTAGCCAAACTGCTATTTTTACTCGATATCAAGAAGAAGTAACTACCTTTTCTTCTTATCAGATAGCAAATAATATAATATCCTATAAAGTAAGACTCAATGCTTTGAAGAACGCCTAACTCCTAAGATTCCTCTCCCCTACCCAGACATACTCCCAAGCTTCTGGATCTGGTCCTTGGTTGCCTGCTCCTTGTGGATAGCTTGGAATAAACCCAAATCGCTTGGCGTTGAGGTAGTTAAACTTGGAGAGCCACTCATAACACGGAGTTTGAGCAAAGATTGTAAGGATCTTATTCCCACACCCAAAATCAACTGTAAAACCAGTATGATGCCTGGAATAACCTGGAATAGAGGTGGTTTTTAGGACTTCATCGATTTGTGAATCCGCAGTACCTGCCGCAATTTGCTCATCAGTAACTGTAGCCCCCAGGGTATCATTAAAAATCTGCTTTTGATCAACGATTGAGCGATAACCCGAAACCAGCTCTAACTGAATACCATCGGCTGCGGCTGTACTTTTTAGCAATAACCAGCTTTGTATAGCTTCCTGTTGCAATCGCTGCCCATCAGTAAATTGTAGCTTGCTTTCAATTGCTTGGGGTCGTAATTTATAACCTCTTTTTTCAGCAATTGCTTGGATTTTTTTATCGGCTTCAGGGTTTTGGCGAATGGCGGGTTTGGTTGTTAAATCAGCAGTATCTAAATTTTGATAAGTTAAAACCGCTTTCTCATAAAAATTCTTAAACTGTTCACCTGTAAAAGTTTTGTATAAAGATGGATCCACAGCTGGTTTATTTGATCCTGTTACAAATTTCCCAGATTGAGATTGAATAGCAAAAGTAACATCTTCAAAAGCCAAAGTGGAGGTTTTAACTGTATCTTTATTAAACTTAGAAAAATCTGATTCCTGAACTGAAACTGGCTTTACTTTTGGTCCAAACGCCCCTCTCTTTTCATAAAAATAATACGATCCGCTACCTACAGAAAATAAAAAAGCAACCCCTAAAAACGACCAAAGTACAATTTTGAGAGTATTTTTTTTAGGAATTGGTTGGGCAAAATTTTGTGGATTTGGTTGATGATTAAAGCCTTGAGGATTGTATTGAGATAGCGGTCTTACTGGAAGATTAGGGTTTAGGTTTGGATTTATTTGGTTAGGCTGATAAGCTGGAAGACCTTGATTTTGAGGGTAATAACCTTGATTTGGAAAAACTGGCTGAGAATTTTGACTTCCAAATTGGTTTTGCTGATTTTCTTGCATCAATTTTAACCAAATAAATTTCTGATGGGTTGGCAAGTTAAACCTAGAACTAGACTGACACTACAAATTTATCATTACAGTATATTAAACACAAAAATGATTTAGATCCTGAAACAAGCTCAGGAAGACAAAACCCCCGTAGAGGTAAGCCTGTCTCGCCATTTTAATTATTAACCACTGTAGAGGCGATGCCCACATCGCCATGTATTAAATACAACCTTAAACTGGTTTCCCTAACTACTGCCACAAACATACCCCGGAAGTACTTTGCCTGCCACCCCTTTCAAAAGGGGAAATTCGAGTTTAGTTTCAATTTGAAGTTAGATTGGTGGTTGGTGAAATGGGTATAAACTATAATTTTTTTGTAGAGGCGAATTTTAATTCGCCATTGTTAAATCTATAATTTCCCAGTAGCGGCGACCTCCATGTCGCCATCCTCAAATTACGAGGAACCAGGCGACGGGAATCAGAGTTTAATAATAATTCGACTATATCTACCCCTACTTCAACCCACTAACCAAATAAAGCTGTTTTTCCTTTTCACCAATTGGAGAAAGTACGGATGGTTTGCCTGGATTTGCCTCCCAAACCATTTCTTCAGTCTGCAAAACATTTAGATAATCCATTAAATAATCAGCATTAAATGACTGTTTCCAGCTATCATCAATTCCTTCATAATTTTTGAGTGTCAAAGTGCTTTCACTTTTGTTTCCGTCTTCAGTTTCAGCTGAAAGTACAATTTTATTTTCTTTAGGGAGAATTTCTACATTTACGGTCTTATTTGCCAAATTACTGCGGGCGGATAAATAAACCTGCCTTAAACCTGCCAACAATTCCTTAGCTTCAGTTTCAAATTTACAAGTAAAACTTTGAGGGATAATTCTATCATATTCTGGATAATCACCATCGCCATATTTGAGTACTAAAGTAACTCCACCAACCACAAAAATCCCAATTTCATCATGAAAACTCACTGACATCTCCTCTCCGTTTTCTTTCATTTGGTTCAAAATTTGAAGCCCTTTTGGTAAAAATAAAAAGTTTTGCTTGGTTCCATTTTCTACTTTATCTCCAATTTCTTGGTAATTTCCATCAATCACAGTTTTAGAAATTCGGTAACGATCGGTTGCAACTACAAAAAGTTTAGCTAAATCAGGTTTTACTGTCAGACAAACGTTCAAAAACTTAGCGTCGTAAGTTGATTTAGGCTGTCCTACGGCAATTGAAGCTGCTGTTAAAGCCATACTTAAAGCCTCTGAAGAGAGCAAAATTTTGGCTTGTGCCTTGGAAATAGCAACTACATCTTTGTATTCTTTAATCATTTCTGGATCGATTCGAAGGGTGTGTTTTCCTTTAGATCCTTGTAAAGTAAAGGTGTTTTTAGCGATATCAAAATCCACCCCAAGCATTTCATCTACAAGTAAATTTACCGCACCGTTGAGAAGTTCAGTTTTGATAGCGAAATGAATTTCAGAATCGATATTTTCATCTAAATTACTGATTGGAATATGTGCATGATAAAAAGTATTGTTGTTCATTGCCGCAACTCGCAAAGAATCTTTACTTAAAGTGAGTTTGGTATAAGCAAAAAACTCCACATCGCTCTTTTTTTGACTGACTTGTGAGCAGGTGTTTAGGTGTTTAGCAAGAGGTTTTTGACTGATAGTAAATGAAGGCATATAGCAAATAATCTTAATATGAGGATAATTTTTTAATTTTGTCTATTTTTGGGTTTAAAATTCAGCTGAATAAAATTTAAGTTTTCAAACAAGAGCTAAGATTTCTACACCAAGAAGAAGATAACAATTAATTTAGGGACTAGACCAGTTAAAATTTAATTTGAAATACTTTTCAGGTATTTAATATAGATTTTGATAATATGGAGCAAATCTGTCTCTAAGTCAAATACATATTTCTCTAAATCTTTT
>JBIKIW010000002.1:0-64252 GCA_044361365.1 Limisphaerales bacterium
TTTGTTTAATCTAGCATCTTTAACAGTTAGCGAGTAGTCACTCTTTCCGTATATAGATAACCCAGCTGCTTCAGGATTAGGTGATTCGGTTATAGTTGTGGCTGTTTTGGGGATTAATAGGGTATCGGTGGTTCCTGCTGTTATAGTTACACCTCCTTTGTCAGTATAAGTTTCAGTTGCTATTCCTAATCTTAGTAAGATATTTCTAGCAACATCAGATGTAGTGGAGTTGGTGTCTGATGGGATGTTGTTACATGTTAAAGTGGTGCTGGTATCGGTTACTGCTGCACAACTTGCTGGAGTAGTGGCTACTGCTGTAGTGTTGTTACCAGTGGATGTTGTAGCTCTAAAATTACTGGTAGCTGGGAATTTGTATCCTGCTTTTAGGGCGAAGGTACAGTTGTAAGTTGCTCCTGAAGCGACAGTTTTGTTGGTGCAGTCTTCTAGGGCTAAGTTTAGGTTGTCGTTGGTTACGGTAATTAAACTAGTATTTACACTTACATCTCCTTTGTCAGTGTAGTTTCCTGTGGTGCCAAGTCTAAGTAAGATTTCTCTGTTTCCACTATTAGTTCCTGCTGGGATATCGTTACAAGTTAGGTTTCCAGTGGTAGCATCTGCTGTATAAGTACAGTTTGGAGAAGTTGTACCTTCTGTGGTTCCATTATCTGTTGTAGAGGTAGCTGCTTTAAAGTCTCCTGTAGTTGGGAATTTGTATCCTGCTTTTAGAGCGAAGGTGCAGTCATATGCTATACCTGAGTCGGTAGTTTTGTTGGTACAATTTTCAAGGGCATCTGTTAGATTGTCGTTGGTGACGGTGATGAGGTTAGTGGTTACATTTACATTTCCTTTGTCGGTGTATTCTTCAGTTCCTGTGCCTAATCTTAATAGAATATTTCTATTAGAATCACTGGTTAAACCTGAAGGTGTTGGAATACTGTTACAAGTTAAATTACCTGTAGTTGCATTTGCAGTGTATGTACAATTTGCTGGTGTAATTCCTGATTGAGCAGTAATTCCTGTATCATTAGTAGCTGTAGTAGATTGGAAGTTACCAGTTGCTGGGAATTTGTAGCCATTTACCAGAGCAAAAGTACAATTGTAAGAACTAGCTGTTACCACGGTTTTGTTTGTACAGTCTGCTAAAGCATCTTTTAGGTTTGCGTTGGTGACTGTGATTAAAGAGGGTGTTACAGTAATCCCTAAGTTTCCACCTTTGTCTGTAGTAATTTCTTTAGAGGTGTCTATCCCACCTGTAGTTGGACCAACATTTACAGGGTTACAAGTTTGAGTCGTAGAGGTTCCTGATAGATTACAATCAGCTTGTCCTCCACCAGTGTTTACGGTGATTATTACTTTTCCAGTGTAAGGTACTCCTGCTGGAGCTCCTTTAACCGTAATAGTACAGTTGGCATTGGTGTTTTCAGTATAGTTTGTTTTATCACAAGTTATACCTGTTACATCTCCGTTGTTGGGGGTGTAGGTTACTTCTGTTGTCTGAGTCAATGTTTTAGAACAAGTATTTGAATTTACTCCATCACTTGTGTATCCACCAGAAGAGCAGGTTGCATCCACTAAAACTGTTGTTGGTGTGATTATTTGGCTAGCTGAATAGGAAAAGCCTCCATAAACACGAGATAGTAAAACGCCAAATAAATTATTACCATTTGGGCTTACACCACTAGCACATATTCTATAGCCTCCAGATTCAATTATGTAGTTTGCATATGGAGGTACGGGATTTGTGCCTATTTGAGTTATGCCACAATACTGAGAGCCTCCAAATCCATAAATTATAGCCCCCTGATCTTCCTGATAACATCCACTACCAAATCCTACAATTGTAAATCTTGGAGAGCTACAATCAATTACAAGAGTAGGAACCCCGGGTGAGGATTGGCCAAAAACAGGGCTGCCCATACCTGAAACACAGTTATTCGAGACATCTTTTACCCCACCAAAAAGTCTACCTGTATTGTTAAAGTTTGACTGTGTAGCTTGGTTATATTCAGTTGGACAAAAATAGCCAGTAACAGTGTTTTGTGTTATTGAACATTTGCCATTGACTGGTACTGAGCTATCTGCACAAATTTTATTTATTGTCTCAGTTTTTACACATGTTGCACCACTAGCTGTAAAACCATTTGCCGTATCGCAATTCAATCCGGCACTGGCATTATCGGTATTATTTCTTTGAATTTGAAAATAAGCTAAACTTCCACCAACAAGCAGTACTAATACTAAAGCAAAACTAATTATTATTGTCTGGTATTTTTTAAATAATTTAGAGAAATTTGATTTTTTATTACCAATATCTTTAGGTTTTAAAATTTGGTTTTGAGTTGTGGTATTATCTACAACTTTAGTTGATTCTAATGGTTTTTTTGCCATATTTTTGTGTTTGTTTTTGTGTTTTAATTGTAAATTCTAGATCAGAGAATGGATGTATTTTGACTTAGTTTTTAGGAGTTAGCAAGGTTGTATTGGTGGAATTTTACTAACTCTGAAACTCCCTATACTCTAAAAATCAAACTAGCTTTACAATTTAAAGATTTTAAAAGTAGATTCTAAAATTAACTTGTTTATATGTTTGCTATCGATATTAAAGGCCTACAAAAAACTTATGAGGGCGGAACTCAGGCACTCAAAGGAGTCGACCTTGAAGTGAAACAAGGAGATTTTTTTGCATTGCTAGGTGCCAACGGTGCTGGGAAAACCACAATTATTGGTATTTTAACCGGTTTGGTAAACAAAACTAAAGGAAATGTTCGGGTTTTTGGGTTTGATCTGGATACTGAAATCAATGATGTAAAAAGACAAATTGGAGTTGTTCCTCAAGAGTTTAATTTTGGGATGTTTGAAAAAGTTATCGACATCGTGGTAAATGCGGCTGGGTATTATGGGATCCCTAGAGAAGAAGCAATTCCTAGAGCCAACGAAATTCTAGATAAGCTTGGTTTATCTGAGAAAAAAGACACTCAAGCTAGAAATTTATCTGGTGGAATGAAGCGAAGGTTGATGATTGCTAGGGGTTTGATGCATAAGCCAAAACTTTTGATTTTAGACGAGCCAACTGCTGGGGTTGATGTGGAATTACGACATGGAATGTGGGAATATCTAAACGAATTAAACAAAAATGGAACGACTATTTTACTAACTACACACTATTTGGAAGAGGTAGAGCAACTTTGCCAAAATGCTGCCATCATTAAAGAAGGAAAAATTATCAAAAATGATTCAGTAAAAAATTTGTTACGGGCTATGGATTCTGAAAGCTATCTTTTAGATGTCAACGGCTTGCCTAAAAAGCTCGAAGTAAAAGGTTTTAAACCGACAATCCTAGACTCACATACAATCTCTGTAGAAATTTCTAAAAAGCAAAGTCTAAATCAATTTTTTGCAGAACTAAGCAAACAACAAATCGAAATTTTAGCTGTTAGACCCAAAGGAAACCGTTTGGAAGAGCTATTTTTAAACATTTTAAAAAAATAATTACAAACCAATTTATACTCACATTTTATGACTAATTTATCTCGCTATTGGGTTCCTTTTATCACTCTAACCCGCAAAGAAGTTGATCGTTTCACTAGAATTTGGAGTCAAACTTTACTACCACCTGTAATCACACAAAGTTTGTATTTTATAATTTTTGGTGGTTTTATTGGATCGAGAGTGGGAGAAATTGATGGTGTCTCCTATATGGGATTTATCGTACCAGGTTTGGTTATGATGTCTATTATTACAGCTAGTTATACTAACGCAGTAAGTTCGTTTTTTCAATCTAAGTTTCAGAGAAATGTTGAAGAGTTGCTAGTTTCTCCAACCCCAAATTGGGTAATCATAGCGGGCTATACTTTCGGGTCAGTTTTAAGGGGAGTTTTAGTTGGTTTAATTGTATTTGTGGTTTCATTTTTGTTTGTCAGTCCCCAAATTGATAACATTTTTATTATAATGGTTTTTGGTCTCCTTACAGCTATTGTTTTTTCACTTGCGGGTCTTTTGAACGGAATTTATGCTAAAAAGTTTGATGATGTTAGCATTTTCCCAACCTTTATTTTAACTCCACTAACTTACCTCGGTGGCGTATTTTATTCGATCAGACAACTTCCAGATATTTGGCAAAAAGTGTCTTTAGCCAACCCAATTTTGTATATGGTAAATGGTTTTAGGTATGGATTTTATGGAGCATCTTTTACGGATGTAAATATTTGGGTAAGTTTTTTGATGTTGGTAATATCAGCAGTGATTTTGGTGGCAATAAATCTTAGACTTTTGAGCAAAGGGACTGGTTTGAGATCGTAGAAGTACTTTTTATAGAAATAGGTTAACTTTGAGGCAATTCTAAACCAATTAACTCATCTAAATGGGGCAATTCTTCAAAATAAATTCCGTATTCCTCTATTATCTTTTTAAAAACTAAATAAATTAATCGCCTTTGTTTAGGGTTAAGTATTTCACTTTTATAATTAGGTAGTTTATGAGGCATCGCAAAATAATTATTTTTAGGATGTTTTATCATACAGCAAGTAAGGTAATAAGAATAATCGAAATCTTCACCAAGCGATTTTTCAAAAAGGTATTCAAGCCTTTTACGCATTTTCTTTCTAATCTTTATTCTATACTCAAGATCATTTTCAAATCTTTCTTTTTCAAGGCTTTTTTTAAATGAAACTAGAAAACCTACAATCGAACCGTGCTTATCTTTTTCTATAAGAAATTCTTTAGGAGGTGTGCATTTAAATACAAACCAAACCATCAAAGCAACAATTGAGCCGTAACTACTTTTTTTCTCTATAAAATTTTCTCGAATTTGGGAATTTTCCATAACATTTTTTAAAAATTTACCTACCTTTTTCCATAAATTTAGTTTTCGGGCAATCAATTTCACCTTCTTTGACAGTAAAGGGCTTTATTTGTAGGAAATTATTATGCTTAAACCTACTACTTTAAAAAACGGACTTACCGTTCTTCGAATTCCTAGAGCGAGTTCAAAATCGACCTTGATTGGCTATGTTACCACTTCTGGTTCCAGTATGGAAGAAGGTTATTTCCCCCAAGGAATCAGTCATTTGGTTGAAAGATTGTTTTGGTGTGGTACAGATAAACATCCATCTACTCGTAATTTGAATTTAAGCCTTGAAAGCATGGGTGGAAACTTCACGAGTCTTACTTCTCACGAGCTTACTGCGCTTTACCTCACAGTACCAGACTACCATCAATTTAAGGGGGTTTCTTTACTTTCTGAAATTATCCAAAGATCATATTTTGACGCTAGAGATATTGAAAAAGAAAAAAAATCCATGATTGAGTATCTTAAAAATCACTCAGAAAATGCCGAAATGGAGGCCTCTTTTTTATCAATGTCCAACCTTTATGCAAATTCAAGTTACGGACTTCCTGTTTATGGAAGCATTGATTCGGTAAGCAATATCACCCAAGAAAATGTTTTGGAATACCTAGCTCATCAGTATCGCCCTGATAAAAGCTGCTTGGTGATTGCTGGTAGTTTTGAAAACAAAGCTCTGATGGAATTAATTGATCAAGAATGGGGTGTTTGGAGCCCTCGTACCAAAAAATTTATCGAACCTATGGATTTTCAACCAGAAGATGTTGGGCAATTACCAAGGTTGGTTTATAGGCAAAGAGGGATTAGCCAAACTCAACTTACGGTAAACTTTTTACTTGATGACGGCATGAGGCCAAAAGCACTTTTAGAACAAGAAAAATCTGAAAAGCCTGTAGAGGTTGATTACAAAAAAGTACTAGAAGAATATCTCAAAAAACAAGCTAACATTTTGGTTTTAAACACTCTTTTAGGCCAGGGTTTATCTTCAAGATTATGGACTAAAACAGTCGAGGAGGAAATGCTTTTTAATAGTATTCAAAGTGAGATTTTTAAGTTTAAATCTACTGGATTTTTGCAAATTTTTGGTCGAATTGAAAACAGTCAATTTTCGTTTGGATTGGAGAGTGTGTTATCAGTTTTGGAAGCCTTCAAAAAAACCACAGTTTCTATAAACGAGTTAGCCAAAGCTCGCGAGTACCTCAAGGGTAGGCTAATTATGGATCAAGAAGACTTGGTTTCAGCTGCTTTTTGGCAATTGGAACATTTAATTGGAACTGGTTTGGTGTTTGAACCGGAAGATTTAATAGCTAAAATTGAAAAAGTGGAAGCTCCGCAAATCCGCACTTTAGCAAACAGTCTTTTTGTGTCTGAAAAAATGGCAATCACTACTCTTGGACCAGCCAAAGAAACTAGATTGGTTGAAAAATTAATCAAAAAATATTTGGGTTAGTTCTAGATTTAGTCGGGTTTAGAAGGCGTATTAGGCATTGAACCAAAACTTTTTAGAGAGTCAAAGCTAAATCATATTTAAAATAGATAACGAAGGCGAGGACTGTCTGAGCTTTAAAGCCTTTATAGAACCCATTTGAAAATTAATTAGAACAAAAAGCCATTAAATAGTTTTTCCCTGACAAGGGGAATGTCCGAAGGACAAGGGGTTTTATGGAAATTTAAAGTGACGATAAAACCCACAGTCCCGTTGGGACAGCTCCCTTATCAGGGAGCAACTGACAACTTTTGGCTTAAATTAGGCAAAATAAATTGAATAGGTTCTATAAATTAGAAATGTATGATACGAGATTCACAGACAAGTGTCTAGTTTAATAGTGGTTTGGCTATAAATAATTTTTTGGTAGCATTAAATTAAGAATATTAGACCCGCCTTCATCATCTAAGCAAGCGAAGATTTCGAGTTCCGGCAACAAGCTTTGGACAAACATCAACATGAGATATTTGGTTTAAAATAGTCACTTTTTTGACGAAAAATAATAATTTCAGTTGAGTCTAAGATGAAAGAACTATCATGTCTCAAGAACAACTTCCACAGATAATCATTCTGTACGGACCTCCAGCTGCTGGAAAAGGAACTCAAGCTCATTTTTTGAGGCAAAAACTGCCAAATTACTACCACTTAGATTTTGGCTCAGAACTACGAAAATTTGTAGCTGATAATTTAGGTGATTATACTTCTGCTGACGAAACTGTAGTCGATAAAAATATTAAACCTGAAATTTTGGAAGTTGCTAGACGAATTAAAAAAGACATGAAAGATAGCTTGCCAGTTCAAACTCCTGACCTGAGATTTGTGATTGAAAAAACCATCTCTGATTGTGTAGCTAGAAAACAAGGAATGATTATTGAAGGACCTGGAAGATTGATTGAAGAAGCAAAATGGTTATCTGGATTTTTAGCTGAAAAAAGTGTGGAAGTTTGTATTTTTCACCTATACATTTCTTTAGATGAAGTTTTAGAAAGATCCTCAACTAGATATTATCTGCTAAGCACCAAAAAACCTTTTAGATCACTAGAAGAAGCTGAAAGTGAAGCTGTGAATAATGAAAAACCTTTCCGCAGACCAGAAGATTTGGACCAAGAAGGCACCAAACAAAGATACAGATTATTGTATTCCGATAATTTCGCTAGAATTATTAGTATCTACCAACTTCAAGCTAAATCTTTAGTTTTCACCATCGACGCTTCCCAAGAAATAGCCGGAGTTTCTGGAGATATTTTAAACTATTTTGAAAGATTTTTTGGGGTTAGTTTGAGCTAAAAATTTACCGATTACTTTACTTCATATTACTGTCACCCTGAATTTATTTCAGGGTCTTTTTGTAGATTCTATAATTGTCTTACCCAAACTAAGTTGAAGTTGTTCCCTGATAAGGGAGCTGGCACGAAGTGGTTGAGGGTTTGATCTCACTTCAAATTACCACAAAACCCTTGTCCTGTGGACACTCTCCTTGGAAGTAGAAAAACTATTTAATTGTTATTAACTTTCAAATGGGGTTGCAGCTCCTAAACTTCCTTTTTCAAGCCCTCTTTGGAAATGCTAAGCGGAAAATATGGGATCATTTTATTATTCAAATAATTCACCAAACCCAGTTTAGTTTTTTTGTTACCTTCACACCAAAATAAAATATAACCAGATCCTTCCAAAATTCCTCCCGCTCCAATAATTTTACCAGTTCCAAATTGTTTTAGCCCTTGCAAAAATAATCTAGTTTTTTCAGAAACAACCCCAAGTTTTTGGAGTAATTTTTGATTATGATCGATTACATGTTTGATTCCATCAGCATTGTTTTCAGACAAAGCAGTAGTCAAAGCCTTGGTGGTTTTACCCATGTCACGGATCATTTTTTTGTACATGGCGGGATTATCTTCCATGGCAAATTTAACTAGTTCGACCATAAATTTGGTAGTTTCTTTTCTGTCTCCACTATCGATCAAGAAAAATCTATCCTGAATTTCTGGGCTGATTTCAAAGGGTAATTTTTCTACTACTTTTAGAAACTCAAACTCCTTTCTAAACCACACAAAACCTCCAAAACTAGAAGCTGAATTGTCCGCTCCAGAAGGTTTACCATGAAAATTTACTTCGGATTGATAAGCTAGATGATTTACAATATTTACATCAAAAACTTTTCCTCCGAAAAACTCCAAAAATGCTGCTACCGCTGCTACAGACAAAGCCGCTGAAGAGCCAAAACCACGGCTCATTGGGATATTTGAATCGATATGGTAAGCAAAAGTTTTATCTTCAAAAGAAATATTTTGAGAAGCCAAGTAATCTTTTACAATCTCAACTATCTGACCAAGTCTTGGATCTTCAAATTTGAATTGTTTGGAACTACTTTCGACTGTGAATTTGAGACGAAGATCTATAGCTGCAAGAATGGCAGGCTCTCCCCAAACCACACTGTGTTCACCGCTAAAAATAACCTTACCTGGAGCTGAATAGCAAATTTTGGACATAATAAAGCTAAACCTACGAGGCAAATCCATTTTGGTCAACTTGACATTTTGGCTGTAATTAACTGAATTTAAAAATGAAATCGGGGATCGTCTAGTTGGTAGGACAACGGGTTCTGGTTCCGTCAACTGGGGTTCGAATCCCTATCCCCGAACCAATGTTGGTTCTCAACATTATTATACAAAAATAAAAACGGTTTTTTAAGATTAAATTCAGCTTTTTGCCCTGTTTGAAGTGAGTTCGAAATTAGATATTTTAGAATTTGGTTTTTTTCAGTAGAATTCGAACTTTTAAATATTTCTGGTAAACGGTTTATAAGATTAAATAAGCTGGAAACGGTTAAATGTAGGTCTGTAGTTTCTTTGGTTTCTTGAGTAAGTTGTAAGTTCAATTCATAGATTTTTGATTCGTATTCTTGTTGTTTTTTGGTATAAACATATTTAGTAATACTACTATCAACCAAAAGATCGGTTAGTTTATCTAATCTTTCGTTGTAAGTTTCAATCTCTTTATATATTTCAGCTCTTTTCTGTTTTTGATACAAACTTTCTTGGTTAAAGTCATTTTTAAGTTTATCAACTATAAATTCTATTGCTTCATTTGGAAATACAAGATTTTTTAGCACTGTTTCAGCTTGTTTAAGTAAAATCTCTTCTTTGATTACTTCTTGGTAATACTGGCATTCTTTGTTTACACATCTGTAGTAATTGTACTTTTGTTTAGCTGTATAAGGGTTTATGGTTCTGTCACATTCAGAGCAAGTCAACAAATTTCTAAAAGGGTAAGGTCTAAAACCTCTTTTTTGTTTCCTACTAGATTTTGTATTTTGATTCAAAATGTCTTGGCATTTATCAAAAATGGCTTTGGTGGTTAGTGGTTTGTAGATATGCTGGTAATTTCCATATTTGCTTTTGGCTAAACCATAATAAAATGGATTGTTTAGAATTTTGTTTAAAGTTTGTCTAGTTAGTTTTTTGTCTGTATTAGTTTTAAAACCTTTATTGTTCAAAAGCTCACATAATTCGGCTTGATTATACCTACCACTACTAAATAAACTAAAAGCCTCTGAAATTAGTTCTGATGAATCTGTAGTATTTACTTGTCCGTTTTGCCTGATATAGCCCTCTGGAAATTTATAGACCACTCCTTGATTTCTTAGTTTTTCGTTAGCTCGTCTAACATTATCACTAATTGCATCAGAGTAATATTTTGCAAGTCCAAGACTCATGCTAAAAGTAAATTTTTCAACTGCTGATATTTTAGAATTTAAAATCTGATTGTCAGATACAAAATGTAATTCCAGTTTATCACTAATTGCCATTTCATAAAGCCAAGAAACCCTTTTATCAAAGACATTTCTACTAAGCCTGTCTATTTTATCAAAGCAAACTACTAAAAAGCCTTTATACTTCTTTATGTAGTCAATAATAGTATCAAACTCATCTCTGTTTGATTTATAAGCTGATTCATCAAAACTAAATTTTTTAACCACTTCAAAATCTTTTCTTTGGCAATAATCCAGCATTCTTTTTTCCTGAGCTGGCAAAGAATTACCTTGTATTTTTTGGTCTTCGGTAGATACTCTGGAAATGGTTATGGCTTTCATACTTTTTTGTTTATTTGTTCAATCAATGCCTTTGCAACATGCCATATTAAAATTGGTGGTATTGCATTTCCTATTTGACGATAAGCGTCTGCTTCGCTTCCGACAAACTTAAATTTATCAGGGAAAGATTGTATTCTGGCAGCTTCAAGCGGAGTAAATCTTCTATACAATTCTTTTTTGGGATCAACAAGTAAAACAGGATCCCTTGAATTCAGACTAACTTTTGCAAGGTGTGAGGTTACGGTTAAACATGGTTTATCTAAATCTTGCCATAAGCCTCTTTTCATATTGTTTTTTGCATTTTTCATTCCTTCAACTGCTTTTTTTGAAAAATAATACTTTTCATCTTCTGGAACTAATGAATCAATAACTTTTTTTAAAGGAACCCAACCATTTTGTTTTTCTTTTGGATTTTCATGAAATATGTTATCGGGAAAGACAAATTTTTGATTGAAATCTTTTCTTATACCAACAATAAAAACACGCTGTCTTTTTTGTGGAACCCCAAAATTCGCAGCGTTTAATAATTTGTAACTCAAGTTGTATCCTTGATCTTCAAACTCTTTTAATACACTTTTAAAAATTTTACCCTTTTTTAATACCATTAGACCTTTTACATTTTCGGCAATAAAGGCAATGGGTTTTTTTTGTTTCAAAATTCTGGCCATGTCTTTATATAGTTGACCTCTTTCATCAAAAGGATTTTTTGTTGGGTTTACTGTGCTAAAAGATTGGCAAGGGAAACCACCTATTAAAATATCAATATTAGGAATGTCTTTTTCCTTACAATCAGTTACAGATCCAATTACAGCTTTGTGCTTAAAATTATGATTGTAAGTATTTATTGCTTTCTGATCTATATCTATGGCATATTTTATTTCAGTTGGCAGTTTATCATATTTTTTATCAACAAATTTAAAACCACCTAAAACACCTAGGTCGCTACCACCACAACCACAAAAAAGTGAGCCTATTGTATATATTTTCTTTTTCATACTTTTTCAAAAGTTAAATCAATAGATTTAAGTGAGAAATCTAGTCTGTAATTTATTGGTGTACACTTTACTAATCGTTCTTGATTTTTCAGATATGGGTTTCTAATCACATAAACAATAATTTTTTCTGGCGTAAAATAGACCCTATAAATTGAAAAAGAATTAGAGTGTTGTTCTGCTGCAATCCATTCATTTCTTGTTAGAGTGATAGCGTCTATCCAACCGTCAATTCCCTCATTTGGAACCGTAACCCTTTTTGTAGACTTAACTTCGATATAATGCACAAATTCTGATTTTTCAGAATCGTCTGCAAAAATTGATTGTATGTCATATCCAAGACCTTTTGTTTTACCGAGTAATAATACTTTATTAGTAAGTCTTTTATCATACTTTTCGACTTTTTCTTTTTCGTAAGTAAATACAAAACTTTCTCCATCATCTCCAAGTGCAATTTTATCAAAGTCGGAAATTTTTGGAGCTTTTTCTTCAATATTAAACTGAATTGCATTGATCGATGTACTAAATAGCTCTATACCACCCTTGTCAACGCTTGAAAAATAAACTTGCCAATCGTGCAATAATCTCTTTCTGTCCTCTATGGAAGAAAATGAATATTGATATACATCAAAATTTGGCTTCTTGTCATGAAACGATCTTATATAATCAATTGCAACTTTTTCGTAGGGGTTCAAATAAATTACTTTATGATCTGTCCTAATTAAATTTGCAAGTTCAAGTAGGTTTAACTGTTCATTTATATGTTGCATTGAATAAGATGAGGCTTTTTCATTATCTTGTACTTTAACGATTTTACTTAAATTTCTATACTCAATAATTTTTTCATATACTTGAATAGGTGGTACATTAGATTGCAAGACCTCAAGACTGTTTAAGACAAAATAAGCAATTTCATCTTTTGTTATTTTAGTGTTATTTTCTTTCGCAATATTTAAAAGTTCTAAAATAAATGGGAATTGCCTAATAGAAATATTTTGAGATATTTTTTCTTCAATAGTGTGAATACTATCCATTCCATTTGGAAATTGGAATTTTACGCAAATATCTTTAAAAAATGCTGGTTGATCTTCATTTTCTAAAAACCTTAATGTGCGTTCAGAGGGATATACAGTATTATCACTATCGTAATAATACATACCAAAAAGTTTACCTGCTATTTCAGTTCTGTGGTTGTCTAAAGTTTTCTTTGTTCCTCCTATTATTCTTTCAAGGTATTCATTAAATATTCGAGGAAACTCGTCTTTAGAGCTTGGGCAAATCTCTTGAATAATTTTTGCGTATTTTGGCAACAAATTATCTAGGTCTGTTTTTGCCTTACCTCTTATTATTGTGCATCTAAATTGTATTTCTGGATTAAACATATTGGTATTATAGAAGTTTTAAAAGGGTTTTTCCAATAATTTTTCCAAGTATGGGAGGGACTGCATTTCCTACTTGTTTTAATTGATCATTTTTCTTCCCACAAAAAATAAAAGTATCAGGAAAAGATTGTATTCTAGCGGACTCTCTTACAGTTGGCACTCTATTGAATTTATAATGAAAATGATGATTATGCCCTGTGTCAATAGTAAAACTTGGTTTTTTGCTATTTAGTCTTGTCCATGCAATATTTACTTTTCTTGTACTCTGTAAATCTTTTGGTAAATCTTTATAGTTTCCTCCATCTGGAACAAGTGAAATTATTTCTACTGTTTTTTCGGTATGCTTTGTTGTTTCATGATTGAAAATTTTTGTTGAATTTTCTCTTATCATTTTTTGATATTCTGATTTCGGTGAATGAGGGTATGAAGTACCGTCTTTAACTTCGTTTTCTGGTAAATCACTAATGGCTTCGAAAGCAGTTATTTTATTTTCGTTATATTTTCCTTCTGGAAAAGTAAAACTTTTACCATTTTGTAATCCGACAAACACAACTCTTTTTCTGTTTTGAGGTACTCCAAAATCAGAAGCGAGTAAAATTTTATAAACTACTTTGTAACCTAATGCTTCAAATTCTTTTATGATTTGATCTTTAACATTTCCATTATTCATAGCTACCAAATTAGGTACATTTTCCATGATAAAAGCCTTTGGCTTGAAATATTTAACAAAGGAAACAAAAGACTGATAGAGTTTATTTCTTGGATCGTTTGGATTTCTTTTTCCTGAAATTGAAAATCCCTGACATGGAGGACCACCAATAATTATATCAAATTTTCCATTGATTTCTTCAGGTTTAATTTTGGATAAATCTGCACATAAAACTTCTGAATTTTTGTGATTATTTTTAAATGTTTTCAATGATTCTTCCCAATTATCTATGCCCAGTGAAATTTCAAAACCAGCTTGTTCGAAACCAAGTGACAATCCACCGCAACCACAAAATAAATCTAAAACTTTCCAAGATTTTGTTTTACCACTCATATTTACTTTTTTTAACTTCCTTTATAAACTTTTCCAAATCCTCTTTTTCAATACGCCATTCTTTGCCTAGCTTATAAAAACCTTTGATTTTTTGGTTCTTGATATATCTTCTAATTGTAATAGGACTGAGATTTAAAATCACACTCACCTCTTTGACTATGTAATATGATTGATTATTTTCTAGCATAATGTATATATTTATATCTATCAATATGTATCATTTATTTGTCAAACCTCAAAGCCTTGTCTACTTCTTCAAACCAGCCAAAACAGTCTTGTATTTCTGTAATTTCGTTTAGCTTTTCAAAGTCCTTGCTAAATCTGGACCAGTTTTTACCATTTAGCTTTTTTTCATAGATTTTTCTAAGTTCTGATAAGCCCTTTTCTTTGGCTAGGGTATTTATACCAATTAGTTTTAAAAGTTCTGATGTCTTTATTTCTGGATTGTTTTTAAGTATTTTATCTATCAGTAAATCAGTTTTATTTACCTTGCTAAATAGGAATCTGTTTTTATCCACTATTAGACTTTGCCAGTAGTAATTTAAAATCTTTTTCCAAAGTAATTCGTTAAATAAATTTTCAAAATAAAGAGTATCTATTTTGTAGTCAAAAGTGCCTAAAAGTTGCCTAACTTTTGCCTTGCTTCTTAGTCTGACTTCAAACCTTATTATTTCCTGTTTTTGGCTATCGCTGTACTTTGTAAATAAATCTTTTTGTAGTTCGTTTCTGTCCTTATTAGTAGCCCTTTTATTTGGCTTGTTTAGGTCGGCTAGTTTATCGTAAATTACAAAACTATGAGCCTTTGAATAAAATTGTAATGTCGTTCCTGTACTTTCTCTGTACTCTTTGTTATCAAGATCAAGTCGCCTGTCTAGGGTGCATTTATTCAACTCTTCAATAATTTGAAAACTAAAATAGTCTTTACTCAAAAAGATGTTTTTAGATGTATCAAAGCCTGATACTTCAAATTTAGCTAGATCGCTTTTTATTTCAACACCCATTTCCAAAAGACTTTGATAGAGAAACTGATAAACAAACTTTTCATCAAAAATAGTTAGCTCTTGCAAATTGTTACCATAGATCAATTTAGGTACTGAAAATTCAATTTTTAAATCTCTTTTAGTACCAAGACCTTTTCCTCTACTTCTTGGTGTGATTGTTATTCTAGGGTAGTATTTATCAGCTGTTTTATAATTATTTTTAAAACTTGTACCTACAAAACCGTATTCATAAAGCTTGCTAGCATTAGGCTTAAAAAAGTCTGGTTTAGTTATCTTATAATCATTTTCTGCTACTTTTAAAATCACTGTATCTAACATATTCATCACATTTTTTAAAAAGTTTGTTATATTGCTCCGAGACCTGTTTTTCAATATAGCCCCCCGCCTCTTTTTTTATCGGGTAAAGTAGGCTAGTGTCTTTGTTTCCAATTTGCTTACTTGGATATACAAGCCTGTATTGATCTGGATTATTTAGCTTTGTATAAACGGCTACAGAGGACACAAAAAAGCTTTCATTTATAATAAAGCTAGCAAAAGCTACTAAACCATTTTTAGGTTTGACTGGTATTATTTGAATTTCTGATATGGTTATTTGGTTCATAACTTTTTGAATTAGTTTGGTAGTTTGTAATTTTCAGGGTTGTTTCTCATGTCTATTTCAATCAGTAGCTTAAAGAGACCAATAAAAGAATCTTGATCCTCTTTTTCCCATAGTTTAGGATCAGAGGGTTGTATCTCTATTTTTGGTTTGATTGTTTGCTCTTGATTTTGAGACATTAAAAAATCCCTAGAATTAATAACTAGGGACATTATAGAATAATCGTGTGCTTAACTTTGCTGAAAAATGCTTAATCTTGCTGAAAGCTACCTGTAAGGCTCTATTTTATGTACTTTTCATTTATACACACATGATCAGATTTTACAGTTAAAAAGTCTTTAATTTCAGGTGGTAAGTTGTCTTTAATATACTTAAATTTATTATAACAATTTTTATTAACATTTGGTTTAGAGCTAACTGTCTTTAAGACTTTATCACTTTTGCCTCCTAGTTCATCTAGTAAATCTTTATAATACCAAATCTTTTTCGTATTCTTTTTATTTTTAGTCATTATACTAAGACTCCTATGAACTAAGCCTCTTGATATAGCTATGTTATAACTTCCTACAAAAAGCATACAATTTCTTGAATCATAGCTAACTCTAGTATTTTGATTAATTTCTAAAATACTAGTTGTTTGAGTACTTATTGCCAGCTTTGCACCCTTGGCATCAAAAACGCCTCTGGTATATGCATTTGTTAGTTTTTGATAAGTTTGTTCTGGTATAGCTACAAGCTTGTATTTCTGACCATTTTTTTTAAAGGCCTGATACACCTCCAAACCATTTTCATTTATTCCTTGGTCTAATTCAACTACAACTTGTCTATGCTCTTTATAACTTTCTCTAGTATATTTAAAATCAAATTTAAGTCCTAAGATTTCGGCATTTATAGAAATCACCGATCTTGTCCATTCTCTGATGTAATCTTGTAAAGCTAAATATGGTTGTAAGGATTCTGAAACAATACCTTGAAATCTCTCTCTAAATTCTATTTGAGCTTTTACTAGTTCTAGCATATTTTCCCTTAATCGATCACATCTAGCTTGATAAGTACTTGAAAACTCAGTGAGTGTTCTTGTTGACGCCAGTACTTGAGCTAAGTAGTTTTTAAAATAATTAGAATTTATCAAATCATGAATTTGCCTTACTTGAATTGCTCTAATTTCAGCTATTGCCAAAGCAAGCTCTGAACGGAGAGTGTCAAAAAATATTGTATTTATTATTCTTATAGATAAAGCGTTCAAACTATTAGTCCTCTCAAGCCTTTCTTTGATTGATTCATGTCTATTATACAAGACTAAAGACCTTTCTGGAATTGAAGCTAATTTCTTCTTTTGATTTTCAATCTCATTAAGCTTTGTATCCAATCGAGAATTTAAATCTTTTAAATCTTTTTTTATAGTCATCACATTTTAGCTTATTACAGAGCATAATTTATAATTTAGCAACTCTTCACGCCTGACTATCGTATAACCTAATACATATATACGAAAGTCTTTCAGACACACCTGAAGGGCTAGGAGCGGTCCGTCGCCCTTAGGGCAAGTTCGTATATCTGCGGTTGATACGAAGTCATGCTGTTACCTCGTTAAACTCAAAGTGTCCTGTACTCAAAATTTGACCAAAAGTTATTTCAAAGTCAGACCAATCATAAGTTCGAAGTGAGTCAACGACGGTGAACCAAAGCCACATGGCAATTGAAAGAAGAGCTAACGAAATATAGCATGAACAGGTGAGATGTTAACTTATACAAAAATAAAAAAATCTTTTCATATTAAATTGTAGCGGAGGGTTTATCCCTCCATTTTTTTAGACACCGAATCAGATATTTTTAGGATTTTAGTGAATTTAACCAATTTTGATGTGAACTTATGTCTTGTTCAAATTTTTCTTTTAAGAATTTTAAATCAATATTGTCTTCGTTATTTTTAGTTAGTAAATCGTCAAAAGCGTAAGTACTTCCAAACAATAGATAGTAATACTTATCTAAATACTCTCTTACTTTTTCTAACAGCTCTGCGGTGTAAGTATTTATAAATACAAAATAAATGTTTGCCCAACGGCTAGTTTTATAAAATTCCTCGTCGTGATGAGCTAAGAACTTGTTTCTGAATGTGTTTAGTGATATACCATTGCCATTATTTTTTACAACTATAAGCCCACCTTCTTCGGCTGATTTGGTTATTTTTAGTTCAATTTCTTTAAACAAGGATATTAGCTCACCTCTTTTAATTTTCAAAGCCTCAAACTTATTAACTGGTAAATTCGCCTCTTTTAATTTTTCAATTCTTATTTTTTCAAGCTCTTCGTTAGTTTTTTGATTATTTAGCTTCAAGATTTCATAAAGAAGTGATCTTATATCGTAAATATTTTTTGTGTTTTCGTTGTTCAGATAAAAATCTTCGGCATTTTTCATCAATTCGTTTTTATCAAAAGGTTCTAACATTGGATTTATCAAAGGCTTGTGGACTTCTCTAAAAATACTACCCTCACTACTAAACAAATTAGTTAATGTAATTACAATTTCTGTTTGAAAAGAAAACATGACTCTACCTAAAAACATGCCATAATTAATTTCTATAAATTTCTGATCTGGCGACTCTTGGATTATTTTTTGGATATTTTTACCCATTTTTAAAATAGTTTTGGCGTGTAAAATATTTTCTTGTAGCGTGGCGAGGGTTCTTCGATAAAAATCTATATGTTTTTGCTCTACTGTATTACTTCTTGCAATGATTGTGTCTTGCATAAATCAAATTAGTGCTTGCTTTATTAACACCTTCCACCTACCTAAAAATCAACCCAATTGCGAGTCCCAAAGCTGAGGTCATAATCGAGATTAGCCAGTATCTCATGGTCACCTGATTTCTTTCCCAGCCAATGGCCTCTAGGTGGTGGTGAAGAGGAGCTGCCAAAAACACCTTTCGCTTAAAAACCTTCTTTGAAAAAACCTGAATCACCGCTGAAAAAGACGTTAAAAACAATATAAATCCGGCAATTGGTAAAATATAAATATAGTTTATCAAAATTGCCACTACCCCCACAATCAGCAGACCTCCAACCGTCCCCGTATCTCCCATAAAAAACTTGGCAGGTGGAATATTGTACCACAAAAAAGCCATTGTGCTTCCAGCCAAAACCATCAAAAGTGCAGTTACATCAAAATATCCTCTTGCAAAAGCAAGCCCCGCAAAACACAAATAAACCGGCACAAAAACTCCTCCAGCAAGTCCATCAAAACCATCAATAATCCCGGTTGACCAAGTAAACACAAGTACAATCAAAGTGATTGGAATAATTAGCCAAGCTAGATTCATCCCTGCAAGTCCTGGCAAATTTAAGAGGTCAAGCTTGAATCCAAAAACCGAAATCATGTTGATTTGCAACCTAAAGTAAAACCACAAACTGATTAAGAAACTAAACCCTGCTACCATCAAAAGCCTTTGATTTAAATGAAGTCCACCACCTTTTCCTTTATAATTACCCTCTTCAGGCATGGTGGCTAAAGAATCGTCTATTAAACCTAACATTGAACCAAAAAACAGCGTTCCAAGAGGAATAAAGGTTTCCTGCCTAGAAACAAAATTTAGAAACTGTGTTAGAGGGGTGCCGTGTATTTTAAGCACCAGCCAAAAAAAAGCCGCTATGGCTAAAGTTGTTCCCCAAATTAAAATTCCTCCTCCTCTGGGGACTAATCTTTTTTTTTCGTTTTCTTCATAAAATTTAGCCGTGACGACTAGGTTTTCTCCACTTGTAGAAATACTTCGAGAGTGTTTTTTCCAAAACTTCAAATCATATAAAATCTCTATCAAAGACGGACCCCACCACAAAGCTAAAAAGAAAGAAAGGGCGGTGTAGGTTAAAATTTTAGCAGCTTCCAAATAAGCTAAAGATACTGAAGACACAAAAAACTAGTTTAAAAAATCTCTAAGACTTGCGAGATTAGTTTTAAGAAGTTGATTCAAAAATGATAAGCTAATCACCACTATCAAAATAATCATGATTGACAAAATTACCGCCAAAATGTTTTTTAAATTATCAGGTAGTTTTTGAAGTCTTTCAAACATACTTTTAAACATTCTAATCAAGCAGTTATCACCTATTTTTGTCAACAATATGAACTCCAAAGAACTCAGGGAAAAATTTTTAGAATTTTATCGCCAAAAACAACACGCAATCATTCCCTCTAGTAGCATAATCCCGAAAGAAGATCCTACTCTATTATTCGTAAATTCTGGAATGTATCCTATGGTGCCATATTTACTTGGGCAAGAACATCCAGATGGAAAAAGAATTGCTGACAGCCAAATTTGTATCCGTACAATCGATATTGATGAAGTTGGTGACAATCGGCATCTAAGTATGTTTGAAATGCTTGGGAGTTGGAGCTTAGGTGACTATTTTAAAATCGAAACGATAGCTTGGGGAATGGAATTTTTAACATCACCAAAATGGCTAGGATTGGATCCAAATCGACTTTTTGTAACAGTATATCGTGGAAAAGGGGATGTCCCAGAAGATAATATTGCTATTGAGGAATGGAAAAAGGCTTTTGCAACAGTAGGTATAGAAGCTGATGTCGCTGATGGTCATATTTTAGATAAAAGTAAACTGCATTCAGGTGAAAAATTTATATCCAAAATTACAAAATTACCAGGCTCAGAAAACTGGTGGGGGCTGCCATATCGCGGACCTTGTGGACCAGATACCGAGATTTTTTATTTACTTCAAAATAATCCTGTTGATTTCCAAGAAACAGTTTTGCCAAATTTGAACCAAGATGAAATTGCAGACTTTATTGAAAATCAAATTGTAGAAATTTGGAATCATGTATTTATGGAATATGTCGGTGAATGGGGTGATGGGAAAGAGCCTATTAATTTGGAGACTCTAGCCAAGAAAAACATTGATACTGGATCTGGTTTTGAAAGGCTTTTGATGGTTATTAACGGTCTGGACACTGTACATGAAACTGACACCTTAAAGCCAATTGCCGAGGTTGCTAGAAAATGGAGCCAGACTAAAATTTAGCCCTAAACACCTTGACAGAAAAAAGCATGTTTAAATTTGTTGTTTATACCTAAATTAATAAAAATGAATACACCCTCACAAATAAAATTACAAGTCGGAGAAATTGCACCAAACTTTTCAGCTGTTTCACAAAATCCAGACAGATCAACAGAAAATATCGAATTAAACAAAATTTTAGAATCAGGTAAAAAAGTACTTTTGGTGTTCTACCCTGGTGATGATACTCCAGGTTGCACCGCTCAATTATGTGGGATTAGAGATGTTTATAAAGAATATGAAGACCTGGGAGTTGTAGTTTTAGGAGTTAATCATGCTGGAGAAGAATCACATTTAAAATTTATTAAAAAATACGAATTTCCCTTCCCAATAGTTGTAGATCAAGACAAATCAATTAGAGCTAAATATGGAGCTGAAAAGTTGTTTTTTAAGAATATAACAACCAAAAGGTCGGTGTTTTTAATTGACACAAATAAAAAGATTTTATTTATCAAATGGGGTCAACAAGATAACGAAGAAATTTTAAACATGCTAAAAACTAATAATTTTACTAAATAATCATAAATTTATATGCCACAAATATCCGCTCAAGATACACAACAAAACACCCAACAAACTCCTGCAACAACTTCAGCAGATCCTTCTCAAAGTTTAAGCTGGAGACCTGAAGAAGTACCTCAATTAACAGTTGATGTTTACAGGCAAGGTGAGGTTATTTTTGTAGTTTCTACTGTAGCAGGTGTCAATCCTAAAGATTTGGATATTTCTATTGAAAATAGCGTTCTTTCGATCAAAGGAGTAAGAAGAAAACCTTACACTGAAGATACTTCTACAATGCTTTTGGAAGAGTGTTTTTGGGGTGAATTTTACCGTGAATTAACTATTAATGAAAACATCGATGTTGATTCTATTAAAGCTACCATAAATCAAGGTGTTTTGATTGTTGAAGTTCCACTTTTACAAATTACTCCTCATAGAAAAATTGAGGTTGATTTCAAGGGTTACTAAAAAACTTGGAGCATTGGTTAATATAAACAAATTCTGAATTAAGTTATACGGTTGAATATCAAAATTTGATCTAAATAGCCTTTTGAGTTTGAGTATATCGTGATATTTACAGTATTAATAAGATTAATTTTGATTAAGAGTATAAACTTTTGCTTGATTGGTAAAATACAATTAATTAATTCTAAAAAGAGACTTTGCCGTGCCTACAAATTTAAAGTTAACCCGAGCTAAAATAGACCAAACTCAAAAAGATTTGTTGGAAGAATTGATCAGTAAAAAGCTTTATATTCGAAACAGCTTCGACCAAAATCAGTCTGAAATAAGTTCTTTACTTGAGCAGGGTCAACAAAATGCTTTGGTTTATTTGCAAAGAAATAGGCTAGGTCAAAGTCTAAATTTGTTTGAAGAAAACAACCTATTTACAACTATTGTAGAATTACAAAAAAGACTTGGTCTGCAAAAAGTACCCCGTAAGATTGAATGTTATGATATTTCTCATTTGTCTGGAAAATTCGTTTATGGCTCGATGGTTACTTTTATAGATGGAAAGCCTGCAAAAAAGTTTTATAAGCTATTTAAATGTAAGGATCAAAACAATGATTTTGAAAATCATAAAGAAGTTCTAAAAAGGCGATTTGAAAGAGTTTTAGGGGAAGCTGAAAATACTGTTGAAAAAATTAATTTAAAAAAAACAGGCTGGGAACTGCCAGATTTGATAATAGTTGATGGAGGAAAAGGTCAGCTTTCAGCAGATTTAGAAATTGTAGAAAATTATCAAAAAATATTTAAGGAAAAAAACTTGAGCTTTGCGGTAGAATTATGTGCTTTGGCAAAAAGAGAAGAAGAAGTATTCTTACCTTACAGATCAAATTCAATTATTTTAGAAAATCAAACCAAATTTTTAGTACAAAGAATTCGTGATGAGGCTCACCGTTTTGCTATCACAAATAATAGAAATAGTAGGTTAAAAACTGCAGCCAAAAGCCAATTAGATGATGTAGCTGGGATTGGTCCCAAAACCAAACAAAAGCTCTTAGAAGTATTTGGATCGGTACAAAACCTAACTGATAATTTATTTAACAATTCAGAATTAGTATATGAAGTTGTAGGTAAATCTGCTACAACTAAGCTTAAAAAACATTTTGGGGTGATTAATTCTTGATCAACCACTTGTGTTCACCTAAATCAACCACCATTTTGTGACGTCGTCGGTTAAATAAAATAAACAAAAGTAAAGATAAAGGAACGCTAATCAAAAATAAAACATACAATTCTCCAACCGTCTTGTAGAAATATCGAGGATCGTAGAAACGAACATATCTATCGTAAAAACTCGTAAAAAAATTTAAAAACTCGTTCATTTAATAATTATAGCAAACTAATCAGAGAAAGACAATAACCTGAATAAGCACTGTCTCTAGGTATTTTAGAGACTTGGTTGAACTCTAAAAAGTTTAATATAACCTTCTTGAAAAAGTTTTTTTATAAATTAAAATAAGACATACTCAAACCTAAATTAAAATACACAAAGAAAATACTACAACTGTTTGAATGGAGTGAGTTTTGTAGGCTTTGAGTGTGTGTTTTGGTGCGGGTTTGAGTGTACCTTAAAATCAACTGCAATCAAAGCCTATTTAAGGTCTTTTAAAAATATACCCATTTCACTAAACACCAACCTAACTTCAAATTGAAACTAAACTCGAAACTCCCCTTTTGAAAGGGGTGGCAGGCAAAGCCTGACGGGGTATGTTTGTGGTAGTAATTAGCGAAACCGGTATAAGACTTTAGTTCTTAATTACTGCAATTACTCCCAAAATTTACTGTTGACCTCCGTTGGCAGCTTGCAACATGGACATCAAATCTCCTAAACTTCCAGTTTCTTGAATTTTTTTAACAATCTCACCTTGAACTTTGGAAATAGCATTATCTACAGCTTCAATGATTGGATTAGATAAGAATTTCTGACCTTTTTGGTTGTTTTCTTGTTCTTTTTCAAGATCATTTTGAGGTGTAAAGAAATTTTCGTAAATGAATTTGATGATACTAGGATCAATCTGAATATCTACAATTTTTTGCTCTCCTGTAATTATTACAGTTACTTTTCCATTTTTACTGGTTCCTGTAACTCTGATTTCTTGTAAAATTTTTTGTAATTTGGCTTGTTGTTGGCGAACTTTGTTAGCGTTAGAGATTAAACTTCCTGCGTTTTTAATACCTTGAAACATATAAAGATTGAGTTTTAAAATTAAATTTAAGTAATTTTTTTGTGAGACTAAAAACCAATCCTGTCAAAGTTAAGAGATTCAAAAATAGGATTTCTTCGTTACTACTACTGGTAAAAACATTCTGATATTGAGATTTTAACAGAGTCGAATTATTTTGTTGGATTGAACTTAGGTTTAAAAGGCTAGTTTTGGATGAAAAATTGGTCTCTATTTTAATTTGAGGGGTTTGAATGGCTTGTGGTATTGATTGTATTGATTTTGAAATACTTGGAGTAGATAATTCTTGTTTTACAATAGAGGAAGTATTTGATATAGGTAAAACTTCTTGAGTAGTAGTTTGTTTAATAGTTGGGGAGTTTTCAATTTGAAGGTTTGTAGTTGGAGCAGTATTGATTTGATTTACTGGTTGAACTTGATCTATATTTGAAATGTTTTCTTTGAGTAGGGTGTTTTCGGGTGAAGCTGTTTCAGGATTTTCTATTTTCTCAACAGGTTTAGTTTTGGGGCAGTTAGTATCCAAAAATCCAGGTGTACCAAAGTTTTCTGTCTGACCATCAAAAAGCTCAGTTGATTTTTGCCAGATACTGTCTTTTTGGCATTTAAAAAAAGACCTTCCTCGAGTGTTTAGATAGTCTGAGTCTAAAACTGAAGGGTGAATATTTATTTGATCAACCGTTTCTCCATTTTTTTTGAGAATGGCGGTTATATTGTGATTTGATTCTTGTTTGCCTGACTCTGAGCTTAAATAGAGCAAGTTGTAGCTAGTTACATCCTTGATTGGTAAAACAGAAGCAAAATTTTGTTGAGTAAAAGCCATCACTAAGGCCGTTTCAGCCTTAACAGAAAACCCTTCTAGGGCAGTCGTTTTACCACCTCGAAATTCCACGCTCCAACCAGATAAGTTGATATCCTCTTTGGTAGGGTTGTAGATTTCTATCCACTGATCCTTACCACACCAGTTAGTATTTTTTTCATATAGATTAAGTTTATCGGCTTGAATACAACGACTTGAGCTTAGACTACCTCTAAAATTAATTTCGGATATAAATAGATTATTCTCAACAGCAAGAACGGGTAAACCATTAAGGTAGAAAATCCCTAAAATTAGGATAAACAAAAAATTATAAAGATTTTTTACAGTCTTGTAAGGCACTAAAGTTTTTTAAATACAATCTTTTAAAGATGTCAAAAAAACAAAAAGTAAAGCTAAAAAATACTCTCACTTAAATTCCCAACTTTTATTTGGTTTTTAGAAGCCACTGGTTTTGCCAGTAACACCTCTTTTTGTTGATGTAAATCAAAATATTTTAGGGTTTTACCACTTCTAATAAGCCTAAATAAATTTTCAGTCAGTCTAACATCATTTAAGCAATAATCTGCTAATTCAAACCACTTATTTTCTTTATGATAATTTTTAAATTGTTGATACGAATCAGTTTTAATATCATCAGTTAAATTAGCTTTGCAAAGGTCGTTTAGTTTAATCTTAAATCCAGCCTGCTTTTCAAATTCTAATAAAAGATCGTAACTGGGAAGTTCACTAAGATTGTATGAGCAGTATTTTTGCAGAACTGGAAAATCAAACCAAAGGTGATTAAAGCCAACTATCAAATCAGCCTCGAGCAATAATTTAAGAAAATCTTCTATTTCAGACTCAAAAAAAGCTAAATATTTATCAATCCAGCTAATATAAGCACCTACTACAGAGGTTCGAAACTCACTTGTATCGATATGTTTTAGATAAGATGGGCTGTAGGTTTCAATGTCGAAAGTTATGTAATTCATAGATTATTAAATAATTAGAACTGGATTTTTGGATTCTTTCTTTCTTCAGTTGGATTTTCTAGTTCAAAAAAGACTTCTGGTTTGGCTTGAGCAAGACCTTTAAAAAGTACAGTCGGAAACTGGTCTTGAACAGTGTTGTAATCAGAAACAACTTGGTTATAAAATCTTCGAGAAGCTAGTATTCTGTCTTCGGTGTTGGTTAACTCCTCTTGAAGTTGGCTAAAGTTTTGGTTGGATTTGAGGTCTGGGTAACTTTCTGATAAGGCAAAAAGCTGTCTTAAAGATCCTGAAAGCATGTTCTCAGCAGCAATTTTTTCTTTGCTAAGTCCGGAAATATCAATTGCTTGTTGTCTGGCCTTGATTACTTTTTCAAGGGCTTCAGTTTCAAAAGTTTTAGCACCTTTGACCGTTTCTACAAGGTTTGGGATTAGATCATATCTTCTTTTAAGCTGAACGTCTATATCACTAGCACCTTCTCTAGTTTTGTTTTTTAAATCAATCAAACGGTTGTAGCTAGAAATTGCTATAGCGATTATTATTAAACCAATAAATGCTAAAATAAGGAGTATAATGAGTGTAAGTGTAATTGTCATAATTTTAAGTTCATATAAAAATTTCTTTTTAATGTTAGGTTGTCAATTTATAGTTTTAGTTTAATTTTAAGTTTGTTTATGCCTGAGTCAACTAATTTTTTTAAAAATAGAATTTTTCTTGTAAGTTTTGTATCGGTTATAATAATAGGTATTTTGGCTGGGGGTGTTTTTTATTACAACTCGAAACAAAAAGATACAAAATCAGATAGTAAATCCAGTACAAAAGTAAAACCACCTAACAAAATTGAGGCTAAAATTAAGAATAAAGAAATTACGTACGCTAGTTGGATTCCTGATTGGGGAACTGACTCTGGATTAGAGAGTTTGAAACAAAATACTAAAGTTATCGACTCTATTTCACCTGTTTGGTATGAAGCAAATAAAAATGGAGAATTAGTAAATAAAACCCCTAAGAATTCTCAAGAAATGCTTGATTACGCTAGTAATAATCAAATTGAAATTATTCCTAGTATCGCTTGTTTTGATCATGAGATTTTGACTGAGATTTTGCAAAATCAAACTAACCTAGATAAGCATGTGGACTCCATTTTGAAAACTGTTTTAGATAATAATTATGACGGAATTGACATCGACTATGAGTCAACTAAGCTAAGTGATAAAGACAAATTTTTTGAGTTTTTGGAAAAGCTTTCAGGAAAATTAAAAACAAACCAGAAAAAATTAAGTATCGCAGTCTTGGCAAAGTGGGGAGATGATGTAATTTATCCAGGATTAAAAGAAACCCGTGCCGTTCAGGACTGGTCAAAAATAGCCCCGCTAGTAGATGAAATCAGAATCATGACCTATGACTACACCGGCGGCGGGTCGCTTTATCCAGGGCCAATTGGACCGCTAAATTGGCAAGAAGATGTAATTAAATACGCACTTACCAAAGCTCCAAAAGAAAAATATGTTTTAGGAGTTCATCTTTATGGATATGAACAGTGGGTAGAAGTTAAAAATCCATCTCAAGATAAAAAATTTGGTGATCCAAAACTAAAATTTACACCAGACTTTAAAAATCAGACCAGTGGAGAAGAACCTATGAGATCTTACACCTATCAAACTGTTCAGAGGATACTCAAAGACTACCCAGGAACTACTGATAACTATCAAGGTGAAAAAATCTACAGTTATTCTAAAACCAATGATGATACTGGAATCTTAGAAAATCGAGTTTTAGTTTATATCGACCCAGAAGGTATTCAAGCTAGAAAAGATTTAGCTAAAAAATACGGACTTCAAGGTATTGCTTTTTGGAGGGTTGGAGCTGATGGGGATTTGTTGAAGGGGCTGAAGTAGTAGTACTTTAAAAAAGTCTTTGATCGTTCTACTTATATTTTTCCAAAAATTCTGGAATTGCTTCCTCTTGGCTACCTTTGCCCAAGCTTTTTTGTTTAGCTAAAAGCCATAGATTATACAGACTATCGGTTTCTGGTTGCTTCTGCATATCTTTTGGTATACCCCTTTCAACTAAAAAAGTGCAAAATAAAGCAAGGATTGTTTATAAAATTTTCTTTCAGGTTATCTGGTAAATCTATTAAATTTTCTCCATCACTTTGCGTTCCAAAAAATTGATAACCGTACAAGCCCATTGTGATTCGATCTGTTAAATAGTAAAAATAAACCAGGCTTAAATTTTCTGGATTCTTTTTAAGGCATTCATACATTTGCTTCAAACCTTCTTTTTGAAACTCTCTATCTCTATCAGAATGTTGATAACTTACCCAAGCAGCATCTATAACTTTAGAATCAAACTCAGTTAAGCCAGGAAAACCTCCTATATTTTTGATAAATTGTTTTGATTCTTCTTCCAGGTCTTTCATCATAGCGTGAGCTTTTAAAAACAGATCATAAGCTACTTTTTCTTCTCCATTCATCTCTTCAGGGGTTTTTTCGTAAAATTCAGGATTTTTACCGTAACCTGAATCAAAGACTTTTTCAAGCATTCTTCTTGGAGCTTGATCTTTTTCGAGGGTTTCTTTGGCCCACTTGTTGGCATATTCTTGTTTTTTTAATAACTCCCAGCCTTTTTCCGCCAAGGTTTTTTTGGCTTGCTGACCTTCATAATTAGTTTTTGGAACTTTATCTAAAGTGGTTTCTAAACTAGAATCAAACATATTAAAACTTATAAATTAGTATTAGCTAGTTTGATCTTTTGTACAACTCTAATCAATCAAAGTCTCATTTTCAACTGTAGGAATTTGGTTGGAAGATTGGTCTAAAAGCAAGATATTTCTTTCCACTCCAAGTAGGTTTTTTTCGGCTTGATCGTAATTTTGTTGAGCTTGCCTAATTTTCTCTCCAAGCTTTCGGTATTCATTTTTGAAGCTATCAATATTTTTTTGAATTTGCTTTAAACCAAGTACAATATTTTCGGCATTTTGACTGATTTCCAACCTAAACTGGTAGGCTTTAATCAGCATGATTTGAGGGAAAATGGTGTTTGGAGAAATAATAGAAACTTTTTGTTTGCGTAAAAATTCCAAAACCTCCTGATTTTTTTCGGTATCCAAAACTTCGTTGTATAAACTTTCACTTGGTAAATACAAAAACAGCGAATCCACAAAATTATTTTTGTAATATTTTTCTCCAATTTCTTTAGCCATCGCCATAACCGTTCGTAAAAATTCTTTTCTTTTACCTTCTCGTTCACCGATTTCAGCTTCGATATAATCTTGATATTTAGTAAGTGGGAATTTGGCGTCAATTCCAATTTTACGATCATCAACATAAATCACAAAATCAATAATTTCATTAGAATTTGGGACCTTGATTTGTTTGCCCCAACTGTCTTTGGCTAAATTTTCATCGAGTAAACTTTCCAAATAATTTTCGGCAAATCCACCAAAAGCTTTGGAGCTAGTTCGACTAAAAATTGTGTTTAGTTTTTCCACCGATTTGGTAGATTCAATCATCTTTTGAGCAGTGGACTGAATTTGACCTAGATTTTGGCTAACTTCTTGGAAAGATTTGAGATTCCTAGCAAAGTTTTCGTCCAGTTTTTTTTGCACATCCAGGTTGATTTGATCAAGTCTTTGTTGGTTGGTTTTATTTAGTAACTCAAAATTTTTGTTGTTGATTTCTACTAAACTTTGGATTGATTGATTTAATTTTTCTTGAATTGAGTTTTGAATTCCAGTAAGTTTTAGCTGGTTGTTTTCTTGCATTTTTTGAAACTGAATTTCTAGCTTTGAAGACTGTTCGCTAAGCATCAATTTTTGTTCACTTTTGAGCATTAAAAAATTGGTTTCTAGTTTGTTTTCATAGTTATTGAGAGCTTCAATTTGACTTCGTTGATTCAGATTCATTTTGTCCATCATTCTTTCCACAAACTCACTTTGAGACTGTCCTAGTTTTAAAAATAGGCTGTTAACTAATTTTTCTTCGTCCAATTTTTCTGTTCCAGGCTGTTGACGAGAGATTAGAAAAAGTACCATTCCTAAAATGATTACCAATATAAATATGATCAAAAAATCCATAGTTTTTTATTTAAACAATCAATTAGAGGTTTATGAGCTAGATTATGTCAAAGAAAGCATTGAACTTTTGGCTTTAGAAAAATCTGAAAAAAGACTCCAGCTCTTTGAAACTTTTGAAGGTGTTTGGCTAGAAATTTGGGAAAAGATTAAAAAAACTTCTGAGATTTATTTTGTACTTGGCGATCAGGCAGGATTTACTAATACTAGAATTGTATATTTGTGGTTAAAAAGTCTATCCGAATTTGGGCTTTCAATTGAATTAAAAATAGTTAAAAATAGTAATTTTGTAGATCTTCAAAATCAACCTTTTAGTCTTATTAAATCAATCCTTCAATCAGCTACCAAGCAGGATTTGCTCTACAGTCAGGAGCCAAGGATCGGTCAGAAGATTAATTAAGCCTAGCCAAGAAATTTCACATACTGAAAAAACAACCATTTGGGGTTGGAATATTTGAATTTAAACTTTTATAAAAAATTATTTAAGCTTTTTTTCAACGGTTTTGAGGGCAGATTTGCCTTTTTGTTTCTTCCAATAAAAATATCCAAAACTTAGACAGGCTAGAATTACAACTGCGATAAACCAATCAAAACCTCCACTTCTAACTGTAGTTGCTGGTTGAACTTGGGTAGTGACTGATTGTTGAGTTACTACTATAGAATTGTTTTGCAAAGATGAATTAGTTTGAGTCGAGGAGGAAGGAGAAGATCTTTGGTTTGGAGAAGGCAGTCCAACTTGAGTAGTTTTTTGATCTGGAGGAGTAGCATCTCCAGGCATAGCTTGGGCATTAGCCCCAATTTGCACAAAAAGTGGAAAAATCAAGCTGATAAAAACCAGGCTCCAGAAAAAAGTTCGTTTATTAAGATAAATATTCACTTAAACATATTAACACAAAATATACTTTATTTCAAATTTAAAATTAGACTTGCTCTAACAACTCAAAAGATGAACCTATAGCTAAACCAATATTAAACTAAACACTTGTCTGCGGATACTGGCATCATCACATATTCCTAATTTAGAAAGACTTTAAAGCTCAAACAGTCCTCGCCTTCGTTATCTACTTTAAATATGATTTAGCTATATTTAATACCAAATTGCTTAAAAGTACGTAAACAAATTTAGGGATGTGAATGAAAAAACATCTATCGAAGTTTATAATCACCTAAAAACTATCACTCGTTTAAATACTAACTATCTAACAAAGAAACTGCTCCTATTTTACCATCAATTTTGTTCAAAAATTCTCTTCCTTTGTGGGTCAATTTTCGACCTTCAATACCTTTGTCGATAAAACCAAGGTGTAATAAATATGGTTCAATTACAGTTTCTACTGTGGCAGACTCTTCCATCAAGATTGCACTCAAGGTTTTTAGTCCGTTAGCTCCATTTTCTAAAGAACGAAGGTAATTTAAGTCAGCTGAGGTTAGTCCATTTTTATAAATTCCAAGCTCGTCTAAGATTTCTTCCGTTTTGGCTTTATTAATGATTTTAATTTTGTGAACCAACTGGTAATCTCTAATCCTTTTTAAAAGATTGTTTGTGACCCTAGGGACTCCTCTACACCTTTGGCAAATAAGCATTTTGGACTCTTCGTCTAATTTTATTTTCAATACACTAGAATTACGATCGATTAATTCTAAAATTTCACTTGGGTTATAAGCCTGTAGATGAAAAACATTAGTAAAACGATCTTTTAGGGGTTTAGATAATTTCCCGAGTTGAGTGGTAGCTCCCACAATCGTAATTGGTGGCAAATCTATTCGTACAGCCTTGGCGGTAGTAGCTTTACCCATTACCAAGTCCACCTGAAAGTTTTCCATGGCTCCATAAAGAGTTTCTTCTAAAGGTGCTTTCAGACGGTGAATTTCATCGATAAATAAAACTGTCTTAGGTTCAATGTTTACCAAAATGCTTACCAGATCTCCGACTCTTTGTAGTGAAGGGGCAGCAATGACTTTGAAGTTAGCTTGGATTTCTCGACTAATCAAGCTGGCAATTGTTGTTTTTCCAAGACCTGGTTGTCCATAAAACAAAAGGTGTTCGGGTAACCTATCCCGAATTTTACTAGATTCTAAAATCAAACTGAGTTGTTTTCGTAATTTATCTTGACCGATGTAGTCTTTGAGAGAATTTGGTCTGAGCTGCAAAAACTCTTCTTCTTCACGATTAGTTAGCCAGTCTAAATTATTTTTTTCAACTGGTTTTGGTTCGCTGGGGTTAGCTTCAACTTCTGGATTGTCTTGATTTTGGCTTGAAACTATCATTTGAGGGGTTTTTAATTTTGTTAGTAATTTTTATAATTGGTTTTATCGTTGCTTTGTCTTTAATTTTAAATTAAGAGGTTTTTTCATTAAAAACTAAGATTACCTTTTGAAATTTTTAAGCCTAGAGCTAGTTTATATTTTATTAAGATAAACTTTTTTCAAGTAATTCTTTAAATCTTTGAGGGTTACCTTTTCCTTTACTTTCTTTCATACAAGCTCCAACCAAAAATCCAATTACCTGAACTTTTCCGGACTTATACTGCTCAACTACAGTTGAATTATTTGCAATCACAGCATCTACAAAAACTTGCAAAGCGGAATCATCTGAAACTTGCATCAAACCTTCTTTTTCTATTGTTTCTAGGGCATTTTTATCTGGATTTTGAGTTAAAATCTCAACGGCTTTGGAAAGAGCTTGGTTGCTAATTTTTTTCTGTCTGAAAAGTTCAGCTAAATCTAAAGCTTGTTGGCTAGAAAGAACTTTCGAAATTGGGATTTCTAATTTTAAGGCTTGAGATAAAACTCCTCCTGAAATTAAGTTGCCAACTGCACGATAAATTTCTTGGTAATTTGAATCTTCTGTTTTGATTAAATCAGTAGTTTGATTAAAAAGATCTCCGACTTCGTTTTGGCTGACGAATAGGTTGGTAATTTGTAGATTTAAACCTTTTTCCAAATATTTTTCTCGCTTTTGCATTGGTAAAATCGTTAGGTCATTTTTGGAAGGAATATCACCGTCTGAAATGGCTAAAATTTGTAGATCTGGTTCTGGAAAATATCTGTAATCGTGAGCGTCTTCCTTGCCTCTTTGGCTTACGGATTTATTCAAATCATCTCTCCAACCACGAGTTTCTTGAGCTGGTGTCTGACCTTCTTCTAAAAGTTTAGTTTGTCTTATAATTTCACTTTCAATAGCTCTTCCTAACGCTCTAATTGAATTGATGTTTTTGATTTCAACTTTGTAATTTGGTAATCTTCCAGCTTCTTTTTGTTCTGGAGTTTGAAGACTGATATTGCAGTCAAATCTCATCTGACCTTTTTCCATGTCGGCTCCAGAAATATCTAAAGTTCGTACCAAAAGTTGTAGCTCTGACACAAAAGCCGTTGCTTCTGGAGTTGAGCGAATTTCAGGTTCAGTTACAATTTCAATCAAAGGTGAACCTGATCGGTTATAGTCAACCAAAGTTTTTTCGCCTACGTGTAAAGATTTTCCAGCATCAGATTCTAAATGAGCTCTGGTTAAATTAACGGCACATTTTTGATAATTTTTACCGTCTTCATTGTCGATATAAAATTCCACTTTGCCGCCTTCCACTATTGGATTGTCGTATTGGCTGATTTGATAACCAGTAGGTAAATCTGGATAAAAATAATTTTTTCTGTCCCAGCGGGTTTTACTAGGTATTTTAGCATTTACGGCAACTCCAAAAGAAATAGCTTTTTTGACAGCAACTTTGTTTAAAAATGGTAATGCCCCAGGTTGACCTGTGCAAAATTCACAGATATTTTTGTTTGGTTCATCAGGAATATATTCATTTAGACACCTACAAAAGAGTTTGGTTTTGGTGTTTAGCTGAACGTGAATTTCTAATCCAATAATTGGAAAAAAGCTGGGCATAATCTACTTTTAACCTAATTTAAGTTAGCTTTTATCGTCAAGATAAGTAACTTTATAATCTATCGTATCAAGTTTTATAGAGAGCATTATTAACTGAATATCTTGACTATCTTTTTTAAACCTAGAACTATCAGATAGTAATATGTCTGACGCTCAAAAAATTACCACTCAAACTACCAAAAAAATGGCTTCTTTATCAAGAATTCGTAGCAATCCAAGTGACGATTTTTTAGAAATTAATACTCAAAACCTGAACGGAATTTTAGACTATATTAAAGAAATTCAATCTGTAGATACTGGTAATATTTCTCCCACAGATATAATTCAAACAATCACAATTGATAAACTCCGAGAAGATGCACCAGAAACCGACCAAATCAAATATCAAGCTAAAAGGCAAAGAATTATTGCTAATTTCCCTAAAAAACAGGGTACTTTATTAATAATTCCAAATAGAATTATCTAGCAAATGCCAACTTCAATCAAAGAATACCGCAAAAGATTTAGTTACCGAATTCTAGAAAGTGTTTTGGGGGTATCAACTCTTACATTTTTTTTAATTCTAACACTGCTTGCAATATTTTTACCCGCGCTCTTGGCTGTTTTTCTGATTGGATATAGTTTTTTAACAGTTTTACGAACTGGTTTGCACGCTGTTTACACCATCTATACTTACCAATATTTGCATCGCTGGGAAAAATTGAACTGGAAAGTTTTGTTAGATGAGATGGAAACTGACCCAGAAAAAGCTTTGGATACTTTGCATAAATTTGAACGAAAATATCAGCAAAAAATTGATTGGCACAAACGCATTCAAGAAGACATGGCAAGATTCCATGACATTCAAAATACCAAGTTTGCTAAACCTGGGAGAATTTTTCATTTTCCAATTTTTGCGGTCTATAACGAAGCTCCCGAAATAATCGCCCGTTCCCTTAAAAATATTTTTGATTCAGGTTATGATTTAGAAAAAGTTTTTGTATTTATTTCCCAAGAAGCTAGAGCTGGAGAAGAAAATAACCTTAGATTAAAAGAATATCTGGAATCTCAAAGCTGGTTAAATGTTTATCAAAGCCTTGAAACAGATTTAGAAAAAGTATATTCCCCAAATCACAACGAACTTGATTACCAAAACCCTGAATTTACCAAAATCACATCTAAAAAAGCTAAATTAACTGTTGTCCTAACTCAACACCCAGATGGACTAGAAGGTGAAATTCGAGGCAAGGCTAGTAATGAAGATTGGGGTGGGCGGCAAGCTAGTTTGTTTGTAAAAGCTAATAATTTGGACCCCGAAATGGTGGTACTTACAAGTTTAGACTCAGATTCCAAAATTGGACCCTACTTTTTGCAAATGCTTAGCTATAGATACTGCCTCAGCGAAGACCGCTCCAAAGCTGGTTTTCAGCCGCTACCAGTTTATGCAAATAACTTTTTTCAATCTAATTTATTTCCAAGAATTGTAGCCACCAACACTACCATTTGGTATATGGTACAAGCTAGTTTACTTGATGAATTGCACTTTTTCGCCAACTACGCCGTGCCGCTAACAGTCTTACGCAAAATTGATTTTTGGAATCGTGAAGTAATTGCCGAAGACAGCCTTTTGTTCGCAAAGTGTTATGTAGGGTTTGCGGGAGATTTTAGGGTAATTCCTTTTTATGGAACTTTTGAAGGTGATGCTGTGGAAGGTGAAGACTACTTGGAGGCAATTATAAATCAATACAAACAATTACAGCGTTGGGCATGGGGTGGAATTGAAGGTTTTCCGTACAAATTTCAAAAGTTCTTTTTAGAAGAAGAAGGTAAAAAAATTCCTCTCAAAAAACGCTTAAAAATGATTAGATTAGAATTTTTAGGTCACTTTTTTTGGGCAACTTTACCTCTCACTTTTTCGGTTTTTATATTTCTTCCTCAGATGTTTGGGAGCCAACAATACCGCGAATCTGCTGTGCAACTCAACCTCTGGATTTTTGGACAATATTTTACTTGGATAAGTTTTGTTTACCTTATAATTTCAAGCTATATCACCTTTGCTTTTATCGCTCGTAAAGCCACTAAAAATATTAAAGTTCGCTGGTATCATTGGATTGTAGTGTCTCTTCAGTGGGTAGTTTCTCCAGCAATTTTTATTATGATGAGCCCTCCTGCTCTTGATGTGCAAATTCGAGGAATCCTAGGTAAATATTTGGGTTATTGGGTAACTCCAAAAAAAGATTAATCAAAAACCCTTGCCAAAGCTTATTTCGTAGGTTAAAATACCTGTAAATAAAAACAAAAATTCAGTGAAAAACAAAAAGTTTACATTTTTTAAAATTATAAATGCCGTAATTTTGGTATTTATCAGCGTAATTGGCTTGGTTAGTTTTTTAAGCACTCATCAAGAAATTAAGGCAGAGGCTGCTGTTAAGAGTGGTAACCTTGTAGAAGTCGATACACTTGGAAAATTTCCTGAAGGGGTCTCCGGATGCGGGGAAAGATCAGTAAAGTACGAGATTGTTCCTGATGTTGGGGTTTCTTATACCTATCTTTGCACTAGTGGAGGTTCGGGCAACCTTTACTATCAAGTTGATAATTGCACCACAGAAGGTTGTGTAGATGGAACAAACAAATATACAGATTGTGGAGATATTGGTATTGCTTTTTTGTGTAGAACTGAAACGCCAACCTCTGCAAAACCGGGAGACACAACAAACTCTAAAAGTGGAACAACTTTGACTGATCAAAAAGCTGGTATAACTTGCGATATTACAGTTACTGATTTCAAAATAGTTAATGAAAAAAAAATAAACTTAAATTATACACTTGGTGATTGTACTAAAGACGGAGCTAAACTACCTAATGCTAGTTTTTCATGTATCGCTTGGGTTGTAGCAGGAGATGAAAAGGCAGACGATGTTCAGTTTGGCTGCGCTGGTGGAGACGAAGCTAAAGCACTGACTTTTGATGAAGGCGGAGCGTTAGTTTGGGATAGTGATCAATGTTATGCTTTTTTTACAGCAAGTGGATCAACTTGTATTAAAGAGGGTGAAATATCATCTGCTTGTGGTGGAACCGGTTTTGGGGTATCAAGTTTTAACAGGACGCTTTTTGGTTTAACTGTAGGGGCGTTCCCTTGTGCTAAAAAAGATTTTGCTACATTTAAAGCTGCAAATCCAATTTTGTCTGATATTGTTTCTGGACCGGATGGTATTACCGGTAATGGAGGAGGCACTCTTTCAGATGATTGTAAAGGTGCTAGAGATGCAGCTATAGCAGATAAGAAAAAAGAATTTACTTGTAACAACGGTCAAAAATATACTATTGATGACAAAGGTCAGGTTGTAGCACCAGACGGAGTAACAAAATATGACTCTAGTGGGAATAAAATTCAAACCTCAACTTCTGACGGTAAAACTACAGTAGATAAAGCTGTGGATGCTACTGCTGATTTAGGTAAGTTTATCTGGCAGATTGCTGCTGGTATTTTTGCTACTTTGCTATTTTATATCAACGGAATAGTTTTTGCTGTTTTATATTTTTTTGGAGCAATAGTATTGTTTTTCTTAAGTATAAATCCAGCGGCTGGGTCTGCCTTTGATGTTGCATCCAAACCATGGGGAATTTTGGTGGGAGTTGCTAATGCAATTATTTTAGCTAGTTTTATGTATGTTGGTTTTGGCTATTTGTTAGGAGTTGAAAGCTTGAAAAAAAACTTGGGAGAATTTATTCAAAAAATTATTTACTACGCCATTTTGCTAAATTTTACTCTTTCTGGAGCAGCTACCCTTGTGAATATTGGCTATGGAATGGGGAATTTAATAAAGGTTTCCTATGCCGGCACCACCAATGGACAAGAGCTAAACTATGCACTTAGTGGAAATCTACTCAATTCTATTGGTAAAGTTTCACTTATTCGATGTGGTAACCAGGGAGTTAAAGACTGTGTAGTTTATGATAACAAAACTGGTAAACCGGATTTTTTTAAATCTAATAATTTAGGTGGTATTTTCGGTAAACCTGAGTCTGCTGGAGAAGCTGCAATCCGTGAAGGAATTTCACTGGTAATGGCAGGTTTTGCTATTTATGTATTTTGGAGGGTGCTGAAGATCGTGGTCTTTAGATTTGTAGGAATTTGGATGATCATGATTTTATCTCCGTTAGGTTTGGCATCATATTTTTCACCAGTTGAAAGCTTGCAAAGCCTTGGAAAAGAGATGTGGGACAAGTTTATAAAATTTGTACTTTTTTACCCAGCATTTATCTTTGCTCTGATTTTGGTAAACTTGCTTTCTGGTACTTTTTCATCAAAATACACCGCTATAGATTCTAAGGTTGTAGGAGCTGGTACTTCAGCTACAGAGAGCTTGTTAAACTCCACTAGTGTTATCTTGGGTGCAGTTGTTTCCATGACAGCTTTGTACTATGTTACCAAATATTTTGCAGATTCGTTTGATGCAGATATGGGTAAGGTTGGAGAAGCTGTGGGCAAAGGTTGGGAAGGGACTAAGAAGGGCTTGGGTGGTACGTTTAATGTGGCTAAAAAAGGCTTGGGTGGTACGTTTAATGTGGCTAAAAAAGGTTTATACGGAGCTGGTATAGCCGGTAGACTTGGTAATAAAGGTATAAAAAGTTTAGCATATGCTACTGGCAATAAAGACGCTTATGATAAAACAGCAGATAATTTTAGAAAAAATGCTACTTTAAGAACAGTTGGTAATCTTTTAACGGGAAGAACTCTTTACGATTTAGAGCAAAAAGCTGTTTCCGCCAAGCGAGTTTGGACAGGTATTAGCAACACAGCCAAAAAAGACATTGAAAGAAACAAAGGTGAACAAGATGTATATAATTCAGCTTCTTTGCGAGGAACTTTAGGTAAATACATACCAGGAATGACAGGAATTCTTGATAATGTGGGAGATGATCCTCTACGAGGGGTAGCACCAGACTCATTAACTACTAAATTAGTTGATGAATTAGCTCAAGAAGTTGGAGGAAACAAAGCAAATGCTGTAGTAGAAGGTACTAGCAACCTACCTGGTCCAGTAATTTTGGCAAATCTTCAAGGAATGCTTGCAAAAGGCTCTGTAGATAATGACCGTCTTAAAGAGATTTATCAACAAGCTCTTAAAACTGACGATGCTGAAACCCTACAGATTCTACAAAATGAACCAATGTTTAGAGAAGCAGTTAAAACAATGTATGACGATGTAGATACTGAAATTAAAAATAAAATTAGTGATAACTATGGAAACTTTCTACCAAATGATACCAAGCTTAAACTTAATACTGAATCTAAAGCCAGAAATAAAGATTATCGTCCAAGTAATGTAGAAGCAATGGATGAAAAATTCAGTCAGCAATATATAAAATCTTTAGAAGAGTTATCCAAGCGGGGTTCGCAAGTTGCTCGTGAAAAACTAGCTAGCTTTAAGCAACAAAAAGCAAGCCTTGGAGACGCTGTAAAAAGGGCTGACCAAAAATTACATGGTGTTAAAGATGGTGAAGTTAAAGAGGCTTTAGTCAATGGTAATGCTGAAGCATATACAAAAGCCGCTAAGCAAGTAAAAACAAATCTGGAAAATCCTGATAAAACAAAGTCAGAAAAATTCTCTAAGGACACAGACAGAATAATGAGCATGAAAGAAGGTGAGTTTGAAAAATTTGTTGATGAGCATGGATTGCGTGACGCTCATGATGAACTTGGACTTAAAGACCAAAAAGATTTTGCAACAAGAAAAGCTATTTTAAAACAAACTATAGAGGGTTCAAAGCAAGCAAATAAAATTCTAGAATCTGATAAAATCAAAAATCTAGAAAAAGAAAGTGAAGCCCTAGAAAGTCATGCTAACGGTACAGCTACAAACAATGACTACAAAGAATTAGCTTTAGCTACTGATGGATTAAAAGCTGAATTAGAGCAAGATTTTGAAAAAGTTGCAATGGAAGAATATGAAAAAAATACAGCAGCACTGCAAAGTGATATAGATCGAATTATAAAAAATACAAACAAAGAGTACGAAGAGGCAAAAGAAGAGGCAATAAAAAATAAAAGAGAAAGAGTTCAGACAAGTTCTAAAAAAATAAAAGAGCATCTCAGGGTTGCTTCTACAGCTACCGGAGCTGACAAGGATAAAGCCAAAGAGAACGCTAAAAGGGAGGCAAGTAAGCACTTAGATAGAAGTAGAGGACCTGGTGTAGGTTATGACGTTGTAGAAAAAAACATTGATCATGTAGCAGATGGAACTGGTGGAGGTTGGGATTTTAATTTGGCTACCAACGGTCAAAATTACGCAAATAATCAGCAAGCTAATAGTCCTAATAGAGTCCAAGAAATTAAAAACCAGATAGGTGACGCTGTGAAAGATGCTGCTATTAGTGAGAATCAAATAGATCCAGATGATATTAATTTCTAAACATATAAATATGCCTGAAACAACAAACACATTAACTAATTTTATTGAAAAGCTTCAATCCGTACAAATCGAGTATTTAAAAACCATTGGGCTTTTACTTCCGGAAACTGAAGATTTAACGGAGTTGTTTTTATGGAAAGGTTTATATTCAATTTTAGCAGAGGGTCATTACAAGGAGCTAATTACAACTGAAAATGTATTTAAATTTGCTCAAATTTTTAGTCAATTTGATCAGGAAAAACAGCGAAAATATCTTAATGCCTTGGAAGATAAATTTATTCAATCTGATAGAAATTATCAAAATACAATGATGATAAGCTCTAAAATATTAACTGAAAACACTATTCAAAATGCCCGAAACAAGATCCCTGAAGCTGCTAAACCCATTTTTGATTATATACTTTACTCTAGACTTTCGGGATTAGAAATTGATGAAAATTTAATCAACGAGGCAATCCATGAACTCAGCCCTGAAGGTCAAGCTGAACTTGCTGCGGCCAACATTTATCAAACAATTGAAAAGACTAAACGAAAGCCATTAAACGCTGGAAGAATTGACGGACAAACTCAATACAACCAAGTATTTACTAAGGAGCAATTAGCAAAGGTTTTGGAAGAAAAGGAGCAAGGCTCACAACCTACAAACAATCTTCAAGCTTCCGCACCTATTGCAGAACCAAAAATAATAACTCCAGGAATTCGTACTTTGCCCAAAAAACAACCAGCTAAACCTGCTTACCCACAACAAAATTTCGTATCTCAGCCAGCACAACAAAACCCTACTCAAAACTATCCGCAACAACAAGTATTACGACGTTCACCACTACCAAGAACTGTAATGAATACTAGAGCAGCTCCAAGAGTTTCAAGACCAATGAACACCCAAAATAGACCACCTTCGCCAATCAACACAGTTCCAAGAACACAGCCTCCAACCCCAGGTCAGACTCCAGAATTTTCTAAAACAGTTCACGGATTAAATGATTTATTAAAATAATTTTCTATTTAAATTGCATAAATTTATCTAGTCTTTTTTGAATATTATTTGGTTTGTACTTTGTAATCATAATTTTAATTTACCTGTTCCAACTTTACAACTAGCTACCAAAAAGTTTCATATTTTTAATAAGCTATTTTTATGCAATTTTATCCTTCAATTTTAGAATATTCCAAAGTTCAATTGGACAAGAGATTGATCCAAGTAACTCAAAATCTAAATGTTTTTAGACAGATTCAAAATCCAAATTTAGATATTAAAAATTTACCTAAAATAGGTTTTCATGTAGATGTGGTGATGAACAGTTTTGCTAAGGATAGAAAAGTCATGGCTTCGCTTGGATTACCAACTTTTTTAGAAACTCTAGCTAAAAATTTCCCTACAGAAAGTTTAGATTTGTCTATTCATCTTATGGGGTTAACCGACGATTTGGTGGAAGCAGATAAGTTTTTGAGAAATTATCATTTCAAACCAAGTTGGAATTATACTGTTTTTGTACCTGAAAAATTCGTTAGTTCCTTCAACTACCATTCCCAAATTTACCCAAACTACAGAGTTGGAATCTGGTACGATTTAAGCCAGTGGCAAGAAAGCAAGATTACACACCAAAAAGAAATTGAAGATTTTTTATTAATGACTGTTGTAGCTGGTAAATCCGGTCAAAAATTAACCCAAGAAAATAGGCAAAGTGCTTTGGATTTAGTACAAAAATTTCCTCAAAAAAAGTTTTTAGTTGATGGTGGTTGGAGCGTTGGCTGGAAAGAAGATTTTGATAACCTTGAAGTAGTTAGCTACTCAGGTTTTTGGAAGGAATTTGAAAAAAGACTAAACTTAGTTTAGACTGGTATTAATGTCAGTTACAAATCTTGGTACTGCGGTTGTTACCAATGCAGGCGGAATTGGAGTTATAGCTATTGATAGCATAGCCAAAACTCGCCTTGAGTTGGTTGAATTAAGTGCAGAAACTAAACAAAAATTAAAAGAGGTTTTACCATCTTCAGCCAGTCTTGGAAATCCAATTGATATTTTGGGAGATGCTCTGGCTATACGATATCAGCAAGTTTTGGAGATTTTGGGAGAAAGTGGGGAGATCGGGTCAGTTATTGTAATCCTAACACCACAAGTAGTTACTCAAAGCCTAGAAACAGCTAAATTTCTGGTTGATTTTAGCCAAAAATACCCAACTGTTGTAATTGTGCCTGTTTTTATTGGTGGGAAGCTTGTAAAAGAAGCTAAAGATGTATTACAAAATAATAAATTACCTTTTTACGATACTCCAGAAACAGCCATTAATAGCCTAAATCACTTATATGAATATAGTTTGTATGAATCAGTAAGATTTCAGAAAAATAACCGATCAGAAAGTTTACTAAAAAACTCCTTAGACAGTTTGGATAAAGCTAAAATTGCAAAAATTAGACAAAAATTGAGTAGCGTAAAGAGCAAAAATCTGGACTATGAAACTATTTTAGAAATGGCAGATGTAGTTGATTTAGAAATGGCAGATTCAGTTTTAATTAAACCTATGGATTCAGATTTTAAAATTACAGATTTTTTGGCAAAACACCCAAACGGAATTGCAGCAAAAGTTGTGGACGGAGATATTTTACACAGAACTGAGAGAAAAATGGTTCAAGTAGGTTTAAAAAGCAAACAAGAAGTTGTAGATTTTATACAAGAATTTAGTGATTTAAAGCCACAAATTGCCTTACAAGAAATGATAATTTGTGATCGCTTGGAAGCTTTTATTGGAGTTAATTTTGATGAGCAGTTTGGCTATACTTTTGTGGCTGGAAGTGGTGGAATTTACGCTGAAGTTTATAAAGATTTTATTCTTGGCCCTATTCCTACAGGCTCAGAAGAAATTTTTTGGTATCTCAAAAAAACCAATATTCACAAATTTTTTGATGGCTATCGCAATAAATTTTTTGATGAAGATAAATATATTCAGAGCATCTATAAGCTAACTTTGTTAGTTCAAATTTTCCCTCAAATTCAAAGTATTGATGTTAATCCATATATTGCTACTAAAACTGGTGGAAAAATTGTTGATTTTAAAGTGATTTTGAAATAGGTTTGACTACCTGATAGCTTTTTGATGAGCTTCAGTTATGTTTTACACAACTCTACCAATTCCATATGTAAATGGTGATCCTCATTTAGGAGCATTACTAGAATCTCTGACCGCCGATACTTTTGCTAGATATAAGAGAAGGACTGGCGAGCGGGTAAAATTTAGTATGGGGCTTGATCAACATGGTTTAAAGATTTTTCAAAAAGCTCGAGATTTGAATATGGAAACCAAGGATTATGTTCAAAGAGAAAGTCAAAAATTTATTGATCTTTGGAAAACCTTTGAAATTACCAACGATATTTTTACCCAAACTTCAGACTTAAAACATAAAGTAATTGCTCAAATTTTTTGGCAGAAATTGGCTAAACGAAAGCTAATCTATAAAAAAACTTACACCGGTTTGTACTGTGTTGGGTGCGAAGCTTTTTATTCAACCGGGCAATTAAACGAAGATGGTTGCTGTCCAATCCACCTTACCGAACCAATTGAAATGAAAGAGGAAAATTACTTTTTTAAGCTATCTGAATTTACCCTACAAGTTAAAGATTATCTGCAAACGGCTGATATCAGACCAACTTCAGTAAAATTGGAGTGGTTGAATTTTATCAAAGAGGGTTTGGAGGATATTTCAATTTCTAGAGATAGCAAAAATCTGCCTTGGGGAATTCCAGTTCCAGAAGACGATGGGCAGGTGATGTATGTTTGGTTTGAGGCTTTGATTAATTATTTAACAGGTTTGGTAGATGAAGAAAGTGTGGATAAATACTTAGAATTTCCACTTCAAAAAGAAGAATTTGCTAAAGAAATTTGGGATCAAGTTAAAGAAGGATTGCCAATAAATATGGAATTTATGGGAAAAGATATGCCTAAATTTCACCTTGTAATTTGGACAGCTATGCTTTTAGGTATTGGTTTAGAGCCGACAGAAATAAACTTGGTTCATGGATTTATTAACGACAAAAATGGACGCAAAATGAGCAAAAGCATGGGTAATGGTGTTAGTCCCTTAGATTTGGTTGCAAAATTTGGAGTAGAAGGAACTCGTTTTATAATGCTTTATGAAATCAACACTTACGATGATACAAACTTTGACCTAGATAAAATTACCGCTAGTTATAATGCAAATCTTGCTAATAATTTAGGCAATTTAGTCATGCGAGTTTCTAATCTGAGTGAAAAATTGCTAGGTGGAATTTTGCCAGAACCCCAACTTGAAGATCTGGAAAATTTTGAAATTCCTACACCTGAGGGTAAGTCCAAAGAGTTTGATTTAGCCTTTAGCGAGGTTTTGCAAAACATGGAAAATTATCAACCACAAAGGGCCGTTCAAGCTTTATTTAATCAAATTTCTTTGCTTAACGAGTATTTGGAACAAACTAAACCCTGGAGCTTAGCAAAAGATTTACCTAAAAACCGATCTGAAATTGAAAAAATACTTGGTCTATCAGCTTTTGCCCTAAGAAAAACAGGAGAAGTTTTATCTATTTTTATGCCTAATACAGGGGCTAGAATTTACGAAATATTTGCAGCCGAAATTATCACCAAAGCCGAAATTTTGTTTCCTAGAATTGAAAACAAGAAGTAATTTTGTCTATAGAACCCATTTGAAAACTAATCGCAACAAAAAGCCATTAAATAGTTTTGCCCTGATAAGGGAAATGTCCGAAGGACAAAGGGTTTTATGGAACTTTAAAGTGAAGATGAAACCCACAGTCCCGCTGGGACAGCTCCCTTATCAGGGAGCAACTAGCAACTTTTGGCTTAATATTCAGGTAAAAGTAATCAAATGGGTTCTATAAAAACCTCTTCAAAATATAATTTTTAGCGTCCAAGGCTGTTTGATCGTTGATTTTTTCTTTAAAAACTTTTAAATAGGTCTGAGGATCCATTTCGCCATTTTCAGCCTTTCTTCGCAAACCCTGTTTTATTAAATAATCACACAACTCTGGGTTTTTAGGCAGACAAGATCCATGAAGGTACGTTCCAATAGCATTTTTATAAACACAGCCCTCGTATTTTCTTTCAAAATTATTACCAAATCCAACCAAAACTTCAGCTAGTGGTTTAGATTTTTCTTCTGATAAAAAGTGTGTTTGGCCACTGTGATTTTCAAAACCTACCAACTTAGCTCCTTTAATTTCTGGTATCAAACAATTTGCAATTACGTTACCAATGCAGCGAGATTCTACGCTACTATTTGGTGCTTGAGTAACTACATCAAAAAGACCTAAACCATCAATTTGCAAGCCATCTCCTGTCACAAATTTTTGTCCTAAAAGTTGATATCCTCCGCAAATAGCTAAAGCTGGAGTGCCATTTTCTACATCCTCAATAATTTTATCTTTTTTATAAATTAAATCCTTGAAAATCTCATATTGCTGTTTATCCTGACCTCCTCCAATAAAATACAAATCGCTTTTTAGAGGCAATTTTTGTTTTGGATCGACGGTTTGATAAACTACTTCTATGCCATATTTTTGGAGTCTATATTTTAGAGCAATAATATTTCCAAAATCTCCATAGATAGACATCTGATCTGGATAAAGATGAGTTATTTTAAATTTTAAACTATTTTTAGTCATACTTATTTATTTAAACTAGAATAAAAGCTTAAAAAGCTTGAGTTTGTATTTAAAATATTGGCTTCCTGCCGACACCATTCTGACCATTTAGGACCTTGTGAATTTACTTCTTGCAAAAAAACTTCCCATTTTAGGTATTTATAATCAGCTACTTCTTCTGGGTTTAAAGCTGGAAGCTGGTCACTGAAACCAACCACAACTGGGCAAATTTCATTTTCCATAATTTCATCTCGGCTAAAACAATATCGATAAACAAATATTTCTTGCAAAAAATCCACTTTCATACCTAGCTCAAAATCTAACCTTCTGTCAGCCGCTTCTACTGAGGTTTCATTCAAACTCGGATGACCGCAGCAAGTATTTGACCAAATTCCAGGCCAAGTTTTTTTGTCCAAACTTCTTTGCTGTAGCAAAATTTCTTTTTTGGAATTAAAAATAAAGCTAGAAAATCCTCTATGTAGCGGGGTTCGTTTTTGATGAACAGAAGACTTTGGTCGTGTTCCTACGACTTTATTTTGCTCGTCAACCAAAACGACATATTCTGAAATCTGTACCATAAAAACCTTTATTTTAAAAGAAAAAATGCTTATTTTTAGCAACCCAAGTCTTCACTTGACAAAAAATTTGGAAAAACCAATTATCTGATTTCTGATTTAATCAGATTTATATTTATTTATTAAAATTATTTTCTTAACTTGTCTATGTCATTAGTCCCAATGGTTGTAAAAAGAACTCACGATGGTGAAAGATCTATGGATTTGTATTCTCGCCTTTTAGATGAACGAATTATCTTACTTTCTGAACCGTTCGAAGATCAAATGGCTAGTATTATAGTTTCTCAACTTTTATATTTACAAAGTGAAGATTCCCAAAAAGATATCACGATGTATATCAACAGCCCTGGTGGAAGCGTTACCTCAATGTGGTCAATTATTGATACAATGAACCTTATCAAACCTGATGTAAGCACTGTTTGTGTAGGAATTGCGGCAAGTGCTGCTAGTCTTACTCTAGCTGCTGGAGCTAAAGGAAAAAGGTATATTTTACCCCATGCCGAAGTTATGATTCACCAACCATCTGGAGGATCTCAAGGACAGGCTAGTGATATTGAAATTCAAGCTAAGCATATTCTTAGAACAAAAGACCTCCTTCACAAATTTATGGCTGATAAAACAGGTCAACCTTTAGAGAAAATTGAAAAAGATATGGACAGAGACTCTTTTATGGATGCTAAAGAAGCTGTAGTATATGGAGTAGTTGATAAAATTATTGGAGCTTAAACAGGATAGATTTTTAGTCTGGGGAGGTAGTTATACTAATTATGTATGTAGATTTAGCTATAGATTAGCTCTATACTTTATGTTAGTGTGCTTATTAGATATAAACCTAAAAATAAAATGAGCTTATTTTATTAATCTAAGATTGGAATATCTTTGTCTCCTATGGAAGCATCACTAGATATTAGAGAGCTGCTTGAAGAATCAGAGCTTCTTATTTCAGAAACACCTTTAACTTCTGGTACTGTCTTGGCGGGTTTCTGATTTATAAAATAGGCAACACCTACGCCTATAGTAAACATAGATATTAATGCCAAACCAAATGTTATATTTTTATTCATATAAATTTTAATAATTCTGATAAGTGTTATATAAATAATTGTTTTATTATTTTAAATAAATGTCGAGGATTATGGTTAAGTTAATTATTTTTTTGAAGTAAATCTAATAATGCAAAATAAGCAGGTTTTGGTTGCCAGTTGCGATCAAATAAATTTGGATGGTAGTCTTCCTTTTTACCTGGATATTTTTGATCATACCAAACATAGTTATCGGAAAATTGCCACACCGTAAAACCAGTGCAGTTATCCAATTTAATACAGGCTAATAGGTAATTTTGGTAAGTATTAGCTTGTTTTTGCAGGTCTTCCTGAGATGGTTTTGAGCCTTTGTCTGCATACACAATTACATCCATTTCGGTAATTTTTACTTCCAACCCCAATTCTTTATAAGCATTTATAGTTTTATAGAGGTGGTAACTTTGAATGCTATTTGTGTCATAAGCAACTGCGTCTAATTTCTTTATATTGGTAATGTGGGATTGAATTCCAATTCCATCAATAGGCACGCCACCGCTCTTGAGTTTTTTTACCATTTCTAGAGCATTTTCTGCTTTCCAGTTACCGCTCCAAGATGTTTCTTTGGAACCAATGTATTCAATATGATAATCGTTATAAAATAATTTAGCCTTAGGATCAGCTTCTCGAGCAAATTTAAAAGCTAACTCAATATATTCGGGGACGCCATTTTTGCTATCGTTTCCAAGATATTTATCAAAAATATTATCCGTACGATAAATTCCAGGAGGTGAAGCCGTTTTAGAAAAATCTGCTAATACCTCGTTTGCAACATCCCAACTACCAATTATGCCCTTATAACGGCCAACCATAGTAAATACATAATCTCGTAAAATATCTATCAGAGCTTCACTTCTTTTAGATTCAGCTAAATTCTCCAAATATGGTTCTACCCAATCAGGAATGCTACGATACCACAATAATGTATGACCGTGTATCTTTATATTATTCTTAGTCGCATACTCAACTAATTTATCAATTTTACTGAAATTATATACATCCTTAGAAGTTTGAATGCTCGACCATTTCATCTCAAATTCGGGAACTATAAGGTTAAAATTTGAATTTAAAACAGATTTATATTTTGCATTATCTAAATCCTGAGATCGTATTGCAGTACCTATTTGCAATCTTTTAGAAGTTTTATACAGACTCGTATTATTTTTCATCTCCAAGCCCAAATCACTAGCATTAGCTATAGTCAATTCAGGCTTTTTAAAATAAAATGTTCCCACACCAAAACCGAAAATTAGAACAAGTACAAGTATTACAAACTGTTTTATTTTTTTGAGCATTTTTGTAAGTATTTTATTACAAGAAATTCTTAGATGTATTTTAAATGAATATATTAATTTATACAATGGCTTGCCAAGTCTGAATAATTTGTGTCAGTAAATACACCGTTTACAATTACTATGAGCAACCCCCCATTCTTCTAATTCTGAAGACACCTTACCTAAAGCACCTAATGACAGGGAAAAAACTTTATATCTTAAAAACTATTCATTATTATTTTGTGCTTTTGGTCTTTTTGCTCTGTTTTTACAAGTTACATCAATGACTCTATGGATCACAAGAAATGGTATATTTATTATCTTTTTTGTTTATATTTTGATGTACTTTATATACATGAGCTTCACATACTTTGTAGGTTTATTTGGTCAAAAATTTAGTTACGAGAAACATAAACTAGTCTTACAAAATTTTGATAGACAGACAGAAGTACCGAGTGTTGATATTTACTTACCAAGCTGCGGTGAAGATTTAGATATAATTGAAAATACTTTTAAATACGTTTCTAAAGTTAGATACAAAGGTAAATTAAATGTTTATGTCCTTGATGATTCTGGTGGAAGTGAGCTTGATTATTTAAGTAGTGAGTACAAATTTAGTTATATTTCCCGACCAAATAGAGGCGAGTGGAAGAAAGCAGGCAATATCAGACATGCTTTTGCGAAAACAACTGGTGATTTTTTGGTGATTTTTGATGCAGACTTTTGCCCTAGACCAGATTTTCTTGAAGAAACTATTCCATATCTTGTAGAAGATAATAGAATTGCAATTTTACAAACACCACAATTCTTTAATTCATATAAAGGTCAAAATGTTATTCAAAGAGGTTTCAACTATAAGCAAGAACTCTTTTATAGAATAATCCAGAGTGGGAGAGATACTTTCAATGGGGCTGTATGTACTGGTACAAACGCTGTATATAAAAGAAAAGCTCTAGAACCTTTTGGTGGTACTGCATTGATGGGACATAGTGAAGATATGCATACTGGATTTAACTGCGTTTCTGCTGGATGGAAAATTAAGTATCTTCCTTTGATCTTAGCAAAGGGTAATACTCCAGATGACTTGGCATCATATTTTACTCAACAATATAGATGGGCTTTGGGTAACTTAGAATTGATAGTAAGTAAGAAGTTTTGGATAAGTCACGTTCCTGTACTTTTAAAAATGAATTATGTTGCAAGTATCCTTTATTATGCAGCCTCCGCGATCGGAGTAGTGGTTGCTATTTTGCCAGTTATATTAATAGTATTATTTTTCCCTGATAGATTGGTACGACGTAGCTTTGTTATTGCCTGGATTTGTAATGTCTCACCTTATTCAGCCATTGTGGTCTAGAGCAAGATGGACGCTTTCATCGATTGGTGTTAGTAGATTTGTTGGTTGGTCAGCTTTAGCAGCCATTTTTGATATGATCAGAGGTAAGGAAATGGAATGGGTGGCCACAGGAGACACTAAACTTGCTAACAAACAACAAAGATACATATTATACAGAAATTTGTTTATCTTTTGGAATTTGGCAGGACTTGTGATTGTTTTGGGTGGTTCTATTGTTCGAATATTTAGTGAAAGTTTTAACTATAGAGGTGACTCAAATTGGCTTACAATCATGTTTTTTGCGTCTTTGTATTGTTTAATTAATCTAAGCATCTTATTCAATAAGAAAGAAAAAACTAATAAACTAATAAACTGGTCTACATCTTTCGAGCTTTTAAAATCAATCCAATTACGCTATGTGGCAAGTTTTGCAATTCTATTACTAGCTTTTTCTGGTCTATTATACGCCTCACTGCATTACGATGCTAACTTTGTTGTTAAAAACTCAAAAATAAACTTTGAACTACGCAAAAATAGTAAATAATATGAATCTCTCAATTATTGGCACAGGTTATGTTGGATTAGTTACGGGTACTTGCCTCGCAGAAATTGGTCACCAGGTAGTTTGTATTGATAATAATCAAGAAAAGCTAGAAATATTAAAACAAAATAAAAGTCCGATTTATGAATTAGGCTTAGAAGATTTAATAAAACAAAACACTGAATTAGGTAGATTAAGTTTTAGTGATAATTTAAAGGAGGCAGTAATTAACAGCGACGCCATCTTTTTATGCTTACCCACTCCCGCCAACCACGATGGGACAGCTAATTTATCATTTTTATTTGATGTTGCTGGTAGTATTGGAAAAATTTTGCAAACTCTTCCAGCAGATGGCAAAACAAGAGTTATAATCAATAAAAGCACTGCTCCTGTGGGTATTTCAAGGATGTTAACTGAAAAAATCAGAGCCAATAGTCCAGTCGATATTTCAGATCGTTTTGAAGTTGTTTCCAACCCAGAATTTTTACGCCAAGGTACAGCAGTTTGGGATTGTCTAAATCCAGAAAGAATTGTAATTGGAGCCAATTCAGAATTTAGTAAAAACCTGATGCTAGATTTGTATAAACCATTTGAATCTAAGAATACTCCGATTTTAGTAATGGATACAGCTAGCAGCGAGCTTACAAAATATGCAGCAAATTCTTTTCTTGCTCTAAAAATTTCATTCGCCAATGAATTATCAAATTTATGCGAAAAACTAGGAGCTAATATTGATTTAGTTACACACGGCATTGCCACAGATTCCAGAATTTCACCCAAATTTTTAAACCCGGGTATAGGTTTTGGAGGGTCGTGTTTCCCTAAAGATGTATCAGCAATACACTCCATTGGTATAGAAAATGATTATTCTTTTCAAATTTTAGAAGCTGTTATGCAGGTAAATAGGGATCAGCGACTTCATTTTGTTCATAAAATCAAAAAATTATTTGGTACAGATTTATCAGGCAAAACTTTTGGGGTTTGGGGTTTGGCTTTCAAGCCAGGTACTGATGATGTTCGAGATGCTCCATCAATAGATATAATTGGTGAGATGATCCTTTTGGGAGCTAAAATCAAAGCCTATGGTCCTGAAGCGACCGCAAACTGGAAAAAGTTTACAAATTTAGATATTGAAACTCCTGCTGATCATTACGAAGTAGCTAAAGATGTTGATGCTTTGCTTATACTTACTGAATGGGATATTTTTAAAGCGAGTGATTTAAGCAAGGTAAAATCGTTAATGAAAAATCCTGTTATTTTGGATGGTAGAAACACATTTAGCTTGGAGGAGGTTTCCAAAGCTGACATTTATTATGAATCAATGGGTCGGCAAATTCTTAAGCCTAGAGCAAATAATAGCCAGTCTATTTTAATTTAGATACTTTAATAGGTTGCAGATTGATTAAATCAGTATATTAGCTTGTTACTTAGTATTATAGCCAATAAACATACTAGATTTTGATCCACGAAATTATTAATATAGTAAGTTCTTGTATAGGATTTAAATTATAAATACTGAAGTAGCCCTATAAAATACTTAATATTTAATCTAAACTCTTTCCCAATAACCTTCTTTTGGACCACTTGGACCACTTGGTTCTCCTGCCAAACAAACCTCACAAATTGGAAATATTTTTCCTGCTTCCAATTCTAAAATGTAGCCACAATCTTTACACAAATATTCACCACTTTCTGGTACAATTTGTCCCCACTTGTAGTAATCACCGTCTGGTTCGGAGTCTTTATAATTATTAGCAAAATCAACCAGTCCTATTACCCAATCTGAGCTAGATTCAGGTCCAGTTTTAGTTTCTAAATGTTCAAAAGTATTTCCATTTTTTCTTAAAACGATTAAATTTTCACCTGGATTTTTGACGTTTAGATTTTCTGACAAACCTATTAATTCACCGTCTATATCCAAAACTAAATCTGGATTGTTGGTTGAACTTTCCTCAGTTGTAAGAAACAAAACCTTGGCATCAACATTTTCTAAGTTGGCTCTTTGAGTTTCTAGGTGTTTAGACTGAGCCTCTAAAAATTTAGAATCTGCCTTGCAGGTAAAAACAAAAAGTAGATTTTGGTTGATCTTAGAAACTTCTAAAATTTCTTGATTTGCTAAAAATTTAAGCGACATACTTTTGCCAAAAACAGCCTAATTTAAACTTTTGTCAATATAGTGAATTCTATTTAAAATTAGAAAATGAATAATAGTTTACAGCCGATTGCTAAAGTACCTTTCTTAGGGCAAATGTATGAAGTTTTTTTGAACCCAAAGCAATGGCAAGAACTAAGATTTGATGGTAAGAGATTTTTAGCAAATCAGAGAATTGGCAGAGATTTTGAAAAATTAATTAGCGTGTATGAAAAATTTTGCAAACAACAATTAGCCAAAATAATTGACAGGCAAGTAGCCAATTTAAGGCGAAAAAAAGTTGCTGTGGAGTTGATGTATACTGATGGCATAAAACAATTTGCAAAACGCGAAAATTTATCCGTAGATGATTACCTTAAAAAAATTAACTACAAACAAAAATTGGAATATAAAATTGGAGTTTATGAAAAAGAATGGGGTATAAATGAAATCAACCCAAAACAGAAAAAATTTATTTTATACTTCAACCAAAGTTTGATTAAATACGACAAGGGACCTCATATTGAATATGTAGTTGCGCATGAGTTAACACATGTTTTTCATCGAGATCATGGGGATCAATTTCATGCGACTCTAGCTAGAATATTCCCTAGAAAAAGAACCTCTGAAGAATTTTTTAAGACTGGAATCAGTAGAAGATTTGCTCTCCCAAATTTGGATATTAGCTATACTTGGCTATGGTTTATTTTAGCAATTATAATATTGGCTGGAATTTATTGGTTATTTGGGTTTGTCAGCAACTTTTGGCAAGATATATTTGGAGGCAGTAAAGGAACAGGATTTTAAAAATAATCAGCTCAATTTAGTAGCTTCAAAGAAATTTTGAGTATTGTCTGTTGCTGGGTGTGTTGGAATTGGTGGAACAGGGACTTGCTTGCCTGGTCTTCTAAGTTGGGTTTTACCGAGCAAGTTTCGAGTTGTTAAAGGTTGATTCGCCTTCTGGTAATTATTGAAAAGTGCTTCTTTAGCTTTAATAGATAGTTCTCGAGCCCGAATTTCAGCCATAGAGTTTAAAAAATTGCTATCTAGAGAATTGCCCAATCTTTTTATTTTATCAGCTTTAACTTCGGAATTTCCTTGGCCAAAAATTAAGTATTCGTTACCATCAGTCTGTTTTTTCTGAACCAAGCTAGACTCCCAGCGCTTGTTTATTTTTTCGACTGTCCAATCGGCCATTTTCTTATTTAAATCATCAACATATGGATACCGCTGATATTTCATAATTTTTGGTTTGATAGTAAAAAAGAAGAACTTATAAACATAAATATCACTGTCTCGACCGTTAAACTTGCCCAAAGCCAAATAAGCAAATAGAAGAATTACAGGAATAGATGGGACCCAAGCCAAAACACCCAAGGTTGGAAATAATGAATTAACCACACTGAAAATCAAAACTCCTCCCAAAAAACCACCTAATGCGTAACCAAATTGACGCAAGTTTAGAGGGCCCAAAATTTTATCTCCGGAGTCTAAAAATTGAGGAATTTGGTAAGATGCCATTTATTTATTATAACTTTAATTATGCTTTCAGGCAAAAACGATCAAAAGATTGCTTTTCAAGTCACAAATGTCACTCCAAAAAGAAGTTTGGGGCAAAACTTTTTAGCCAATCCTGGCATGCAAAAAAAAGTAGTCGATAAAATGAACGAACTTATTAATCTTTTTCCAAATAATAAGATATTAGAGATTGGTCCAGGAACAGGATTTTTAACCAAACATTTAGTCAAATTTCAAAAACCTATTTTGGCCATGGAGATTGATGGCAGAGCTGTAGAAGTTTTAAGAGCTGAATTTAGTGGGGAGCCATTGTTGCAGATAGTTGAGCAAGATGCATTAGATCAGGTTAACACAGGCTCAGAAATACTTCAAAATTTTCAACCTTTTACTCTACTCTCCAACCTACCTTTTAACGTAGGTTCTAGGATTTTAGTCGATTTAGCAATAAACTTCTCTACCACAAACTTTTCGGTAATTTTGCAAAAAGAAGTAGCTCAAAAACTGGTTACAAAAGACATTACTTTTTTTGGGGCTTGGTGTAGATTATTCTGGGACTGCAAATTAGATTTTAGTATTGCCAAAAATAACTTTTCTCCAGCTCCTAAAGTAGATGCTGCTTTGGTTACGGCTATAAATTTACTCAAAGAAAATACCCCAGAAAAATGGCTTTACAATTTGAACTTAGAGGAGAAAAAAATACTTTGTGAATCACTTAAAAAACTCTTTGTTCATCCTAGAAAAAGCCTCAAAAATAATTTATTAAATTTGGGCTGGAGTAAATTAGAAATAGATCAGTTTATGACTGAAGCTAAATTAGCCGAAAACGCTAGGTTAGATTTTGCAAACTATAAAAATATAATTAAAAGTGTATATTTTTTTGGCAGAAATAGAAAAAGTTATGTATAAGTGCTTGATTTAGCATATTTAATAACTTTCATAGATTAACACTAGGTTACAGTCTAATTTTAACTAGGTTTTTAGCTAAAATCTAATCTATTTTTATTTGTTGTTTAGTGTGTAAGATGGTTGCTAATTTCTATTTGACTAAAGCCTAAAAATGTGACAAAACAAACTATTATGGAAACACGAGCAAATAGCCACAACCACACCCAAACTATAGAATTAAAACCTAAATTAGGAGGTTTTTTATTTAGCTACATTCTTTTTTCTCTTCCTGGATTTATTGCTGCTATAATTTGGTTAGTAATAACCACAATCATTTTATTTACAATTGGAACTGCCTTACTTTTTTCTGGTAGTAGTCAACAAAATTCAGAACTTTTAGATTACAGCGTTGTCCGAAAAGGAGAAACTAAAAATACCGTTTTGATTTATGATTTGAGTGGTCCAATTACTTCTTCTAATGATTCTGGCTTGACTGCTGGAACTCGCCAGCAAATCATCACCTCTTTGGTTGAAAAAGATTTCCGAAGCATCAAGGAAGACAAAAATATTAAAAATGTAGTTTTTAGAGTAAATACTCCTGGGGGTGAAGTTGGAGCTTCCAAAGTTTTAGGAGATATGATTGGGGATTTAAAAAATCATTTTAACCAAAAAGAAGCTGTCTTTTATTTCGATTCAGTCGCTGCTAGTGGAGGACTTTTAGCTGCCTACAAAAACCCAAACTACATTGTTGGTTCACCTTATGGAGAAACTGGATCAATAGGAGTAATTTTACATCTTCCAAACTTCAAAGAAACTGCCGATAAAATTGGTTATAAAGAAACCGTCATCAAATCCAGTGACAGCAAAGATATTGGAAATCCACTTCGAGATCCAACTAATAAAGAAATTGCTTATTTTCAGTCTCAAATAGATAGGGAGTTTAAAGATTTCAAACAAACTGTAGCTACAGGTCGTAATTTGGATTCCAAAAAAGTCGATGAATTTTCTAACGGTTATACTTATTTCAACGATGAAGCTAGGAATCTTGGATTAATCGACAGAGTAGGTAATCTAGATATTGCAACAGCCAAAGCCGCTGAAAATGCTGGTATTTCTAGTAATTATCAAGTTGTAGAAGTGAAACAAACTAGTTCCATCCTTGGTGGGCTTTTTGCTGATAGTTATTTATCTGATATTTTATCTATCTCCAAGGCTGCTTCTAAAGTAGCTGACAGAAGTACTTTCTTTCAATCTGGCACAATGTACGCTGTAGACGAATATAAAATTTAATCTATCTAGAATATGTTCCCAACAATCATGCTGATGTTCTCAGTTTTTACTGGCTTGTCTTTAAATATCAACCTAGCCCCAGTTTTGATAGAAAAGCAAGCTCTAAACATCGATCAAAGTTTAACCAAAGAATTCGTTTATATCGATGATTCAACTAAAACCATCAAAATATCTTCACCTAAACCACCAGAAATAAAACCTGTAGTTTTGGAAGTAAAGCCGATTAATCAAGCTCCAGCCTTACAAACTGAAACTAAAAATACTCCAGAAGTTCCAAAACCAGAGACAAAAGAAGAATCAATCAATGGTTATACTCTTACCATATCCAAAATTGGCTTAAATAAAGTATATTTTGCCCCTGCCACTATGCGGAATATGCCAAACTTAGAGTCGCAAATGCACTACTCTCCAGTTTGGGAATCTGGGCTAAGTGTTGAACCTTGCTCAGATGCTGGAAATAGCTATTTAATGGGACATTCTGAGCCTGCTTCAGGTGGGCAAGTTTTGCCAGGAGACAACATCTTTACAAGTCTAAATTTGTTAGCTCCTGGAGATTTGATCAAAATTCAAACTCCTACAACCAAATGCAGCTACCAAGTAACAGGTTGGGATAAAATTGTTACTGGGCCAAATGATAGCGTAAGCAAAGAAGAGTTTAATAGGGCTTTATATCCAGCTTCAAATGGTGGAATGCTTAGTATTCAAACCTGCCAAAAAGGATCTACAACTGTTAGACTAATTTTGAGAGCTGAAAAGGTTGCTTAGGTTTTTGTAGTTTATTTTCAAGAAAAGTTAATAGAGCTATCTACAACTTTCATATCCTTATTATACAAAAAATCAGCTTTGAATCTACCTCCTTTCAAGATTAAGTTTACCCAAAATTTATAGCCATCCCACATATTCTCCAAAGGTAAATTACTTGCCTCAAACCATTTTGGGTATATCTCATCACTTTCTTTAGGTTCGTTTTGCCATTTCTTAGCAATAAAAACTACGACATTTTGGCTTGAACTTGCCATACCAGAATTGATTGAAAAAAAGAAATTAATTTCAGCTAATTGTATCAAGTCTTTTTCCTCAACCAACACTCCAATTTCTTCTAAAACCTCCCTTTTAGCAGTTTGCTGGATTGTTTCACCTTTTTCCTGTTTACCCCCAATTCCTAACCACTTCCCAACTCCAAATCCAGATTTCTTTTGACCTAGTAAAATTTTATCGCCTTCCAATAAAAATACCAGGCTTCTTTTTTTAAGAACCTCTGCAAAGTCTTTTTTATAATCTGCAACCGTCACCAGCCTTATTAAGATTTACTTCTCCACTTTTTTGCTCGCCGCTTTTTTAGCTTTTGGTTTCACTTCTTTTGCTTCAACTTCTACAACTTCAGTTTCTTTTTTGACTAAGGTTTTAGCTTTTGATTTGATTTCACCACCTTCAGACACAAATTTTACTTGGCTAGCGATCCAGTTAAAAGCTTTTTCTCGTAACAATCTGTCGTAGGCAACATCGATAGCTTTCCCATTAGCAACTTCTGCTTGGCTCACATTGTATTTGGCTGGATCCGCTTCAATAGCATTTTTGAAGTCCTGAACTTCTTTATCCTCAATTTTTGGCTCAACTAAAGTGTAATAAACATAGCGAAGAATTTCTACTAGTTTAAATTCGGTAGTTACATATTCCTCAATCTTCCCTCGTACATCGTTGTCGGTTTTCACCTTATCCTCACTTCCAGGTAGTCCAGAAGCAGCAAAAGCATCTTTTAGAGAAGTTTTAGTTTCCAAGGTTCTAGCATTTAAAACCTGTAAAATTCTTTCTACTTCAGCTTCAAAGCTACTTTTTGGTAATTGGAATTTAGGTACAACTTTAACTACTTCTTCGATAATTATCCTTCTTTTTAGATTTCTGAGTAACTGCTCAGTCTCTTGATCATAAACTCTTTTAACCAAATTTTTGAAATCTTCTTCTTTTCCAAATTGTTTTTTAGCTTCAGCTGAATTTTCTAAAACCTCTGCAACTGTGCTAAATTCTGCTTCCAAAACCTCCAAAACCTTAATTTTGAAGTGGAATTTTTGATTTCCTTGACCTGTAATTTCTAATTTTAGATCAAACTCTTTTTCATCACCTGCTTTTAAACCAATTAAATTCTTTTCAAATTCTGGCGGAAAACGATTTTCTCCTAAATTAATACTAGCATTTTTACTTTCTTTTGGTTCTTCCTTTTTAGCATCTTTGTCTTTCTTATCAGCGACAACTTCTTCCACTATATCAGCTGTAATTCTGGAATTTTCTTTAATTTTGGACTTGGCTGGTTTGTAATTGTTATAGCTAGAAACCAAAGCGTTTGACTCTTGCTTAAAATATTCATCAAAATCAACTCTTTCAGGAATTTGATCAGCAGTTGGAGCTTTTAATTCTAGTTTAGAAACTGGCTTGGTATCAACATCAGCCAAAAGCAAAATTGAAATTCTGAATTGGAAACCTTCTTCAGTTTCTTTGGTAAATTCTTCACCATCTTCTAGTTTAGAAGTACCAAAAATTGCCACACGGTTCTTTTCAACCAGTTCTTTTTCAATTTCTGGGCGAACTTCACCATAGAATTTTTCTACAGACTCTTGTAAAAGTGTGCTTTGTAATCTATTTGGATCAACTTTTTGAAGTGCCATTTCTCTTGGAGCTTTGCCTTTACGGAAGCCTTTAACCTCAACACTTTTGAGTAATTGGTCCAAAACTCTTGCTTGGTAAAGTTGATATTCTTCTTTTTCTGCCAAACAATCTACAACATATTTGAGATCTTTGGTGATTTCTGATTTTAAGATACGAGCCATAAATAGATCAATTTGAGCTTTTTTACAGGCTTTTTGTCAAGAAGATAAGTTTGTATTTGGCTGTAAGTATGCCTGAATTACCAGAAGTTGAAAGTCTAAGACGAAGTTTACTGCCTTTTGTAATTGGTCAAAAGATCAAAAAAGTTACGGTTTTATTGCCCAAACTAGTTTCTGGAAAAGGAACCAAAAGAGAAGCTTCCAAAACAAAACACCGCGAATTTGTATTGGGCTTGGAGGGGAAAACTATTAAACAAATTGAACGCAGAGCTAAAAATTTAATATTCAAATTAAGCGATGGTGGAATTTTACTAGTTCATCTTAAAATGACTGGGCAGTTGGCTTTTAAAGGTAAGAAAAATCTAGTCGTCGGAGGTCACCCAATTCAAGAGTCAGAGGCAAAACTTCCTAATAAACACAGCTATATAACTTTTGAACTATCTAATGGAAATTTATACTATAATGACGTAAGGCAATTTGGGTATGTGTTGTATTTCAAAAATCAGCTTGCTTTGGATAACGAAAAACACTTTGAAAAACTTGGAGTCGAGCCACTTTCGGAGGATTTTACCTTAGCTTATTTCAAAAAAACCTTACCTAAAAAGTCTGGAGTGATCAAAAAAGTTCTGTTAGATCAAGAAATTGTAGTTGGACTTGGTAATATTTACGCCGACGAAAGTCTGTTTACTGCCAAAATTTTACCTACTCGTAGGGCTTCTAGTCTCAAACCCAAAGAAATTGAAAATCTATACAATGCTATCACCAAAATTATGCTCAGAGCTGTAGAATTAGGGGGTTCGTCAGTTGCAAATTATATTATGGCAGATGGAAAGCGAGGCACTTTTGCCAGGGAGCATAAAGTTTACAAACGAGCCGGAAAACCTTGCTTGATTTGTGGAAATACGCTTCAGAAGTCAGTTGTGGCAGCTAGAACTACTGTGTTTTGTAAAGTGTGCCAGAAGTAAAGCCTTGCTTCTAGAATTTATTTAATAAAATAATATGCTAATTTCTAAAGAAAAAAACTTCAGACTCCGACCTTTTTGTGCTGTTTATTTGATTCTTGTTAATGAGAAAAATCAAGTACTTTTACTTCGCAGATACAACACTGGATATAAAGATGGTTTTTACAGCTTACCTGCAGGACATATTGAAAAAAATGAAACTCCTACAGTTGCAGTTTGTCGTGAGACCTTAGAAGAAATAAATATTCAGCCTTTGGATCTAAAATTTGTCACTTCAATGTATCGCTTGCCCGAAAATATAGAAGAGCGAACATATGTAGAGTTTTTCTTTGCCGCTAAAAAATACTCAGGTAAAATTCAGAACTTAGAACCTAATAAATGTGATAATCTAGATTGGTTTGATTTAGATAAATTACCAAAAAATATAATACCTTATATTGATAAAGCTTTAAGAAATTACAAAAACTTAATTTATTTTTCTGAGACTTAATAAATCCTAAAAATAATCCACCGCTGAAGCTGGACCATCTTCATTTAACTTCAATTCGCTTATAATATCTTCTTCTAAAGCTTCATTGATATCGTCTTGGCTAGAAATAGTTGGTTTTTCACTTTCATCTGTGGCTCTAACTACCGCAATAAATGCTCCCCAAGTTGGTGTGGTGTCTTTTGGAACATAAAGTGCTACTTCATCTCCAGGTTTTAGCCCTAGATTTTTAATGGCGTAAGTTGCACTGGCTTTTAGAATCTTGATTGGAGCGGGATATTCATCAACAAGAACTACATAATTATCACCTTCAATATTAAATGTACCGGTAACTCTCTGTCTAGCTGCTGGTTGAATTAACTTGAAAATATCTCTATCGTTAGTTAAAATCCATTTCATCCTATCTCCAACGATGAGCTGAGTTTTACTAGCGTAGTTTTGAGGGACTGGGTAAATTTGACCATTGTCTCCAACCATACTTTCTCCATCAAAGTAACCTTCTTGAACCTCAAGTGAAGTCTCTTCCTCTCTGCTTTTAGAGCCAGTTGTTTTGGTTGAAGGGGATAAAGTTAAGCCTTTTTCTTGGCTTAATTGTAAAATTAAATTTTGAGCATTTTTTAGATTTGTTTCTGCTACTTGGATTAAACTTAAGACAGTTTCCAATTTTTTGGCTGATGACATATTTTTGTTAAAACGATTTATTTTTTAGCAGTTTTTGTATTTTGTGTCAATCAAATTTTCTAATTGAAGCAAATGAAACTACGAATAGCATTGTATTTTAAGAACACTTTTTATACAAGGCTTGTCTTTATTATAGCTAAACCAATATTAAAATAGACACTTGTCTGCGGAACTCGCCGCACTATTATCCTAAATTCAGTAAGACTTTAAAACTCAGACAGTCCTCGCCTTCGTTGTCTACTTTAAATATGTTTTAGCTATATACAATAAATACCCACCTAATAATCAATTTTTACAAACCCAATCAATCATCGTTTAGGATTAAGAGAATTCTAAAAAATATAAAAACTATTAAATTTACCCTGAGAAACTATCACATTATAATAATAAATTTCTCTTATTGATTCCAACTTTGAATTGAAACTATCAGTAAAAATGCTTTTTACACATTTTTTATTAAATTTGTATAGAAATTCATGGCTTTTAAAGCCGAAATTAATCAGCTTTTTGAGTTAACTACAAAATATTTCTTGACATAATAATTTTTTTTCTTTAAATTATAGGAGTTGATCAATTCAACTGTTTATACAGCTATCGTTTCTATCCAAACTCTGATTCAGGTAGAGAAGCAAGTTTTCTAAATTAATTAGAAATTTTACTTTTCTGCCTGGATCTCTAGATAATCTTCGGTTCGTTGGGAACTGGATTATCGCCTATACACTAAAATAAAAAAATACTTACAAAAAACAAAAAGTATATAAAACAAAAATAAAAATTATAGATTTGGGTAGAAACCCCAACTTCCTTCTGGGGGTAACTGCCTACATATTTTTTTTCTAATTTTGGGGCGTACGTTACTCCCTATTTTTTTGCCTAAAATATACTAAAAAGAAGGTTTTCATTGTAATATAAAGCATAATTAAAATAATAATATAAACATGCCGACACTCGGACCAATTATAATTGGAGTTAAGAATATAGATTTAGCTTTAGACTTTTATATTAATGTATTTGAAATAAAAGTAGATTCTAGAAGTGAAAATTATCTTAGTGCTTATTTAAGCGATACACATATTGAACTTGAAGAAGATTCTCCAAATAGATTTCCTAATTGGGCTAAAAACAATATAGGAACTTATAAAAACTCAGAATTTATCGTGGAAGATATTAATACATTTATCGCAAAAGTATCTAAATATGGTGGAAGAGTTGTTAGTAAACCAAAAGACACGCCCTGGGGTTCTAAAATTACTGAAATTGCTGATATCGATGGTAATATATTTCTAATTAGTTCAGCAAAGATTTAAAAAACATTTTAGCTATAACCTACAAATACAGCTAAATCATATTTAAAGTAGATAACGAAGGTGAGGACTGTTTGAGCTTTAAAGCCTTACTGAATTAGGAATATGTGATGATGCCCGCAGACAAGTGTTTAGTTTAATATTGGTTTAGATCTAAGTATTGTATTTGACGCTAAGCAAAAAGCACTCAAAGTCTGATTTAAACCACTAGATACTGATAATTTCAGCTTCTACAGTTTCAACATCTATCTGAACAAACCCAGAAATTAACAAAACCCTCCAAATAATCCAGTTTATAATAAATACAATCCAAGAAAAAATGAACCTGGTTAGAAATAACAATACTGCTACAGTAAGAGCAAAAATAGCGGGAATTATGCTAGTTAGAGGCACCAAAAGTAAAGACTTATCAATAAAACCACTATCTCCCTTTTCACTTTCAAATTCAGCAACTCTATTTAAATAAAATTTCTTGGTAATTTCTCGGTAATTGGTGATCGTTAGGGGTGTGTCTATAGTATAAGGGAGATCAGCATAGGCTTTTAGTCTCCATTGCTCGATCTTCTTATTAATTTCTTCTTTAACCCTCTGATTACAGCCTTCTGAAATTGATCCAACATCGGTACACGAAGTTGCTCTATAATCTTGCTCTTCTTTTGTAGTTAAAACATCATTTGATTCGTAGTTATATTCTAAGAAAGTTCCAAAGGTTGCTTGCTTTTCGGTGTTTCCAGTTTTACTTTTAAATTCGTACATTATTTTCCCGGTACTAGCATCTTTATAAAAATTACCTGAAATCAAGAACTTATTAATCGAAACAGAGCTAGTTTTACCGATAAAAAGATTATCCATGATAAATTTATTATCGAAGACTACTGTACTTAAAAAAGGCTTGCTTCCTAAATTTTGGTTATCTTTCTGACCCTGCCAAAGAATAGAATTAAAAATACCCAAAGCCAATAATAAAGTTGTGGCAGTTAAAATTATTCTAGTTGACTCACCAGTAATGTGAGAAATAGAAAATAAACGGCTACTAAGTTGAATTTTTTCTAATTCAGAATAAGCTAAAAAATAAAAAAGAATTGCAACTAAAGTAAAAAGCAAAGTAATTGGAGTAAAAGCCAAGCCCAAGAATGAGTTAGCAATAACAATCAACAAAGCTTGTCCAAGTAGAGCCAGCCAAACATAACTACGATCAGCCACGATTATGAAGAAAAGATTAGTCATGGCAACCGATACCACCAAAGAGACTAAAGCAATTAATGGGTTATTGAAAAAATTAAAGGATGTTGTTATAAAAATTAAAAAACTACACAGTTGAAGAGCCAAAAAAATCATGGACTTTCGAAATACCCTACTTATTCCACCAGCTTCTTGCTTATCTTGTTTAAAAACTGAGCTTAAGAAATTTGGATTAAAATTATCCTCTTTTGGACCTTCTAGCGTTAGAACTTCTTCTTTGTTTGTGCTGGATTTTAAGCTTGGAATAGAGATTCTTTTGAACAAACTTTCAGTACTATTTTTTAAGTTATTATAGCCAAATGTTTCTTCGTTTTTTGAAGTGTCAGATCTTTTTTTAGTTTCTGATTGTTTTTTATCTAAATCTACAAAATTTAGCTTTCTAATTTCTTCTTTGGACATATAATTATTGGCACTGATTTAAAACTAAATTAACTTAGAGAACTCTATCCTGTCAAACAATTGTACCCACCCACCGCATTTTGGAAAACTGATTGTTAAATAGAACAAATTCTAAAGGTGATTTAAGGTCAAGAGAAAAGTGAGGTCTCTCGGTGTTGTACCAAATCAACCAACGCATTAGTTTTTGGTTAAACTCTTGTAGGTTATCTCTGATTAGGTGTTGATGTTGATAGATAAATTCTTCTTGAGCTGTTCTATT
>JBIKIW010000066.1:0-5365 GCA_044361365.1 Limisphaerales bacterium
ACTGCAATCTGGGCAATTTTTGTAAGTTGAACTCATAATATTTAAGTTGAATAGACTGTTAACCTTTTAAATATCAACTAAATACTATATTTTGTCCCTTAGTTTTTGGCTATTAACTCGTATTTTTGTTAAATTTTCTTCCAAAACAGGATAGGTTTGTTTGCCATATTTGCGGATAAATTTGAATAAGTCTTGTATGCTAATTATTGACCTTGAAAGTCTTTCAGCGAGTTGGCCTGAATTTAGAATATTATAGGTTCCCAAAAAGAAAGTGCTGATAAGTGAAATTCCACTTGCCGCATCCAAATTTCCATCATTCATTTTAGCGAAAATATAAGCCAAAAATCCAAATCCAATTAGGTAATAAATTGCCATCAAAAATCCAAATAAAAATCCCCCAAATCGCCAATACAAATACTCAATTAAAATAAATTTTTGTTGTTTTTCTTGGAGTTTAGAAAGTTGACTTTTAGTTGCAAAAACTGAACGAATAAGAGCTGTTTGTTGGAGGTTTTCGATCTTTACAGAGTTTATATCATCTTGAGATTTGATCCACTTTTTTTGGAAAATTAAACTATTAAAATAATTACTAAATATGTTTAAAATAACTAACAAAAACAGACTAAATCCAACCACAACTCCAGCCCAAAAATCAATACTGGAAATAGCAAAAAATAACCCTATAATTCCTATTAAAATCGGGAAAACCTCCCAAGTCACTGTATAAATCATTGTTTCAAGTTCTGATAACGCTCTATCTACTTTGCTTATAATCTGACCAGTGTCTCTTGTGGAGTGATTTACGGGGTCAGTACTCAAGAAAAATTGATTGGCGGAAAGCTCAATTCCCCTAATTAAACTTTGATTAGAAAGTACAAAACTTTTATACAAAAGCTCCCTAATTGGAATCAAAACAATTCGTAAAATTATCGTCCAAATAAGAACATCTATTCTATTATTTTGAATTGTCCAAACTATTAGAAGTGGAAAAAATATAGAATATAAATTTAGAAAAAGATCAATCAAAAAAGGTAAAATAAAACCATTTTTAACATCCCAAATTGGCTTCCACCAAGGTTTAGTAAAATCTACTTTTACAAGTTGAATTGGTTTTTTGTAGTCCAGTAATTTTTTCCAAAAAGTGAAAATATTTTGGGCTGTTTTTTCAGTGAAAATTGAGTTTGAAAGGTTCTTTAAAAAAGTCATAGAGTGAAAGTTTTTTGTAGCGGTGCGGTTGTGATTGTAGCGGCGACCTCCGTGTCGCCATGTGTCGCCATTTTATATCTAAAAATTGAGTTAAGTAGTTTCGGTTACATTTTATTTTTTACTTAGAGAGAGGGTCTCGATGTCGCTCTTTTAGATAAGCTTAGAGTAAAGTCCCACACGGGGATGTCCGAAGGACAGGGGTGGGGAAGTCGCCGTTAAATAATTTGGTAGGGGGCGGATTTATCCTCCCCGTTATAGAATTGGTGGAAACAGGTGGCGGGAATCAAAATATCCTCCGTCAGATTTCGTTTGTGACCTTCCTAAACAAGGAGATGCTGTGTAACAAAAAATTAAACCTAAAAATAGGGTTTATAATTCTGCCAAAAATACTTTGAATTAACTGTGGTTTGAATTTGATTTGCTCTAAAAAAGTCGATTAGAAATATGTAATTTCTAAATAATTCGGGAATCTAAAAAAACTTCGGTAAGGATCTATTCTATTAGATGGGAGCTGACTACGCTAAATCTGTGTAGATAAGAAACATAATAATGTAGCTAAAACACTTTTTGGGTTTTTTGGCAAATTTATAAAGTTGTGCTATAAAAAAATTCTCAGCTAATTTAAAGCAAAATGTTTGAAAAACCCACTGAAACAGCATCATCAATAAACGAAGCTAAAACTCTTTTATCTAATTTACACAATAAATTTTATAACAGATTTCCCTTCCAAATGGCGGGAAAATTCGCACTTGCGCCAAATAGAATGAATAGATTAGAATCCTCTATATATTCTAGTTATGTTGATTTTTTATCAAGAAAAATGCCTGATAATATAGGAGTTGAGATATTAACGTTAGATGACTCTATTCACCATGTTTTACTACTCAGAGATAAAAATAATACATCGGTTGTTTGTGATATAAATACAGGAGAAATGACACCAGATAGTGTGGGACGGTATTGTTGGAACCCAGAGATTGATTTTAGTGATTATTTTAACTTGCAAAGTGCAGATTTTTATAATGTAAATTTCCCGCAAAAAGAAAAACCAAACGAAGAGACTTTAATTGGTGAAAATATTCTGTGGTACACCCCAAAAGCTATTTCTAGGGCATTCTTTTTAGCTTGGCAAAAATACAAAGAATATAAAATCAGTGAAGATGTAGAAGATTTAAGAATTGCCAAAAATTGCAATCAAATAGTTATAAATCGCTTGTCAGAAAAACATCCACTAGTAATAAGAGCATTGGAATCAAACTTAAAAATCCAAGTAAAAATCGATTTACTAAAATTACAAAATGTCTAAACTTTTTATACACGGATTTGGTTCAACTAATTGCACAACAGAATTTGGCAAATACTTAAAAAAAGAAGATTTTCAGTTTAATTGGCAACCGCACGACTTAGTAGAAAATACTTTACCATCAAAACAATTTTCAGATAATATTACGGAAATAGTGAGTATGAGTTTTGGTGCCGTAGTCGCCACACTTTTTATTCAAAAATACAATTTAAAAATAAAGCACTCCGCATATGCACCAGTACTGAGCTTCAATCAAATAATCAAACTTTTTTTTGAGAATGGTAGTCCTGTAGATCTAGTGACTAGAGAAAAATTAATTAAAAATAATCAAAATTATTATGTTTTTGGAGAAAGTTGGCAAAATGGAAATTTTAAAGTCAGTGAAGATTTCTACGATAGTTTAAAAAAACTCGAGGACTATAAAGTTAAAGCAGATAAGATTTATATAGCTCAAAAAGATGAGATTTTGCCAGATAACTATCACCCAGATGGTATTATTATTGATAACGCTACTCACGATTTTGAAACTTTCAAATAAACCTACTCCACCAAAAAACCTTCCTTTTTAGCTTCCTCGATCGTCTTAAAACAAGCACTTGGAGACTGATTTTTGGGTAAATTTTCAACAACTTTTTTATTCCCCTCAAAGTCTATCCAGCCTACTATTGGTTGGTCGGTTGGACACAAATTATTACCAGAATAAGCTCCTTTTACCTGAGTTTTTTGCTGAAATAAAACACCTTCCAAAAGTTTGGTATCATCTGCGGTTCTAAAAGAAACTGAACCAGAAAAGCTAATTGCGATTACGGCAAACGCAAAGCTGGCCGAAAAAATAGCCAAATTATCGAATAAGTGTTTTCTGGTAAGACGCATTTTGAATTAATAAACATATTTTAACTTGATAATTTTTTTTTGACAAAGGCTGTGAAAGTGGAGAGGTTTTGGATTATGGCTACAATAAATTTAGAAGAACTGATGCATTTTTGCAGACGAAAAGGTTTTGTATATTCAGGAAGCGAGATCTATGGCGGACTTGCTAACACTTGGGACTACGGCCCAAAGGGAGTGATGCTCAAAAATAACATAAAACAGGCTTGGAGAGAGCATTTTGTAACCTCCAGAACTGATATGGTGGAGATCGATGCAGGGATTTTGATGAATCAAAAAGTTTGGGAAGCTAGTGGACACACTGCTGGATTTAGCGATTGTTTGGTGGATGATAAAAAAACTAAACACAGGTTTAGAGCCGATCACTTGATTGAAGATCAACTCGGAATTGACGTAGAAGGGAAAACTGCCACTGAAATCACCAAAATCATCAAAGAAAACAACCTCAAAAATCCAATCAACAACAAAGAAGCTGACTGGACAGACGCTAGGTACATGAACTTGATGTTTGAAACTAACCGTGACAAAATCAACCACCCAGCAACATTGCTGAACGAACTTTTAGCCAAATATAAAGAAGAAAAAATTGAAATTTCTGAAGCTGAATTGGAGGAATTAAAAGCCAAAATTGAATCTCAAGAAAATGGTAGAATTTACCTTAGACCCGAAACTGCTCAGGGAATTTTCGTGCAATTTAAAAATGTACTTTTGTCTGAACGCAAAAAACTACCGTTTGGAATTGGGCAAGTTGGAAAAGCATTTAGGAATGAAATCACGCCGGGTAATTTTATTTTCCGCATTGTGGAATTGGAACAAATGGAGATTGAATATTTTATTGATAAACCAAAAACTGACGAAGAGTGGAACAAAGTTTTTGAAGCTTGGTTAAATTCTCAGCATGAATTTTTGACCCAAAAACTTGGGTTTGATCCTGCTAATATTCGAGATAAAGAGCATGCAGCAGAAAAACTTAGTCACTACTCCAAACGAACTGTGGATATTGAGTTCAAGTTTCCATTTGGTTGGGGTGAACTTACGGGGCTTGCTTATCGCACAGATTTTGATCTAAATCAGCACCAAAAATATAGCGGCAAAGACATGAATTATATGGACCCACAAACTGGAGAAAAATTTATTCCGCATGTAATGGAGCCAACTGTGGGAGTTGATAGGCTATTTTTGAGTACACTTTGTCAGTTTTATGTGGAGGAAAAACTTGAAGAAAATGGCAAAGAAGATGTCAGAACAGTTCTAAAATTACCTTATAATCTAGCACCCTTTAAGTTAGCCATTTTACCGCTCATGAAAAAAGATGGACTTGCAGAAAAAGCTGAAGAAATTTTAGTTAATCTCAAAAAACAAAACATGTCGGTGGATTACGATGAAGCTGGTTCGATCGGAAAAAGATACCGCCGCCAAGATGAAAACGGAACACCTTTTTGTGTAACAGCGGATTATCAAACCCTAGAAGATGGCACAGTGACTCTGCGAAACCGAGACGACATGAGCCAAATTAGGGTTAAAATTGAGGAATTAAGCGAGGAGTTTTTGATGGGGAAAATCTAACCAGTTAAAACCTTTTTTCCTAAACCAAATCATAATTTAAGTTGAGTTAAAATTCTTTTTTAAACTTTAAAAGCACATTTGCTATTCGATGTACTCAAAATCACGATCTATGCTAATCTCGGCTATTTTAGATTTTACTGCATTTAAAACTTCATCACTTTTGCCTATGTTAATATAAGGGTTGTTGAAAATACCTAAAACACCATTAAAGTCGTCAAGTGCAATTTTTGACTTAATTCTACCTTCTTTAAAGCTTTTTGAAATTGCAGTATTCGTTTGGGACTAGACCAGTTAAAATTTAATTTGAAATACTTTTCAGGTATTTAATATAGATTTTGATAATATGGAGCAAATCTGTCTCTAAGTCAAATACATATTTCTCTAAATCTTTTTTTGATTGAG
>JBIKIW010000067.1:0-5335 GCA_044361365.1 Limisphaerales bacterium
GTTTTTGTAGCGTCTATATCTACACAAAAATGATGAATTATTTTTTTTAAATTGTAATTGCTTAATCTTTATCTGTATATCATAGAAATTAGTTTAGTTAGTGTTTGCTAACTAGTCTAGTTCCTTTCAAATTCTACTTTATCTCCAGTTACCCAATATTTTTGATAACCATCGAAATCTTGATATTTAGGGTATTTTTGCCAGTATTCACTTAATTTTAAGGATACATAAAAACTTGGATCTATGATTTCGAGTTGTTCAGAAAATTTTAGCTTAATATTCTCAGTTGCCCATTTGTAGTGAGTGCAAGCTAGGACTAAATATTTCATTTTATCTACTTCAATTTGGTTAGAAATTATCAGTTCGTCTAAAATTTGATCTACTTTTTTTGAGTCGTTTTTTTCGATAGCGTCAGCAAGGCCTTGGACGGGTAGGGAGGTAAGATTGGTGAAGCCGATTTTGGAGATTTCAGTTTGGTAAAAACCGCTTTTGTGGGTAGCTAAAGTTGATAATAGCAGACCTTTTTCTAGTTTTAAATGCTCGTATTTTTCTGATAAATATTCAGTTAATGGCTTGGTAATACTCAAAATCTGTTTACCTTTGAAGTTTTTTGGGAGCCAATCGTTTTGCAAATATCTGATTGAATTTACGGAAGCTGTGTTGCACGCCAAAACCACTAAATCACAACCATTTTTAAACAAAAATTCACAAGCTAGGCGGACTCTGTTTTGAATAAAGCCAACGCTTTTATCTCCAAGTGGAAGCACTTTGGTATCGGCAAAATATTGAAAAGAAACATTTGGATTTTGTTTGATAATTTCACTCAGAATGTTTAGTCCACCAACTCCACTATCATAAATTCCAAGCATAAAAGCCCAGGTTATTTTTTATCAACTTTTTCTTGTAAAAATTTAAGTAAATCTTCTCGTAAATCTTCATGGTCTAGCCCAAATTCTACAGTAGCTTTCAAAAATCCTAAGATATTTCCACAGTCAAAACCAGATTCTTCTGGCTTGAATGCATACAGAGGTTTGTTTTCTTTCATCATCTCGATAAAGGCATCAGCAAGGCGTAATTCACCATCGCTAGTATTTGAAACAGAATTTTCTAAAAGTCTAAATACATTGGGAGTGATTACAAAATATCCAGCACTAATTAGGTTTGAAGGAGCGTCTTTTGGTTCAGGTTTTTCTACAAATCCGGTCACTTTTACTACATGGTCTTTGTCTGTAGCTTCATATGCCATAACTCCATATTTTTTGACTTCAGACTCTGGTACAACATCGCCACAAATAACGGGTTCTAGGGTTTCGTTGTAAATTTTGATGATTTGTTGGATAGCTTTGGTTTGAGGTTTCATCAAGTAATCTGGATAAATTACAAGTACTGGCTCGGTTGGGTCAATAAAGGGTTTGGCACATAAAAGAGCATCTCCATCACCATTTTGAACTGCTTGGCGAACGTAGGCGAAATTGGCTAGCTTGGATATTCCACTGATTTCTTTGAGGAGGGCTTCTTTACCTTTTTCTACCAAAGCACTTTCTAGCTCTACGCTACGGTCAAAATGATTTTCGATTGAGTTTTTTCCTCTTCCTGTGATAAAAATGATTTCTTGAATTCCAGCTTCTACAGCCTCTTCAACTAAATATTGAATGATAGGTTTGTTTACGATCGGTAACATTTCTTTAGGTTGAGCTTTGGTGGCTGGTAAAAACCTTGTACCGAAGCCAGCGACCACAAAAATGGCTTTTTTGATAGACATAAATAAGCAATAATTAGTTAGTCATTTTAAATTATCTATAAGCTGTCAACTCTAAGTACCTATCATTTATTTATAGTACGTTTGAATGTATTAATGAATTGACCCTATCTAGTTTAACAAATTATTTTACACTCAAACCCGCACCAAAATACACATTCAAAGCCTACAAAACTCATTCCATTCAAACAGTTGTAGTCTTTTCTTTGTGTATTTTAATTTAGGTTTGAGTATACTATAAATTAAAAACAATATCGCTCTATTTTGCTGTATATTGTGGATGGTTGTACTGAATTGCCAAAAAAGATAAACTCACCCACTCTTAAAAAATTAAATTAATATGCAAGGCGGTAATTTTTCAGACCAATTTGGATTTCCAAATCAACTCACTCAGCAGGGTGGAGGTGGCTTGAATGTAGAAAACCGTGGAGGGTTGCAAATGCCGCAAAATGCACCAAATCAACCTGTGCAGATCAACCAACCTTCTCGAATAGAACAAGGTGTAACATTTGAAAAACCAACTGGAAACCAAAGATCAACAAGACCTCAAACAGCTAAGGGTCAAAGACTTACTATTCAAAGACCTCTTCCGCAACAGCAGACTCCTAATATAGGGCATCAAGCCGACGAGCCTGAAAACAAAAACACAATCACCAAAAAATTAATGTTAGAGTTTAATTCTCTTGGAAACAATTATAGAAAACCAGGAGTTTTAAATTTGATGGAAAAAATCTTAGTTAAAATAATGAATCTTTGGAGGTAGAAATAATTGATACTTGCTAGAGAACCTGGTAACTCTTAATAAATTCTATTGTAAAACAAATTTCAAGCCTTTGATACAAAATGAATAACGGTTAAGTATTTTTAATGTTGAATTTGACCAAAAGAACAAACTAGCAAAATAACCTGATAAAATATTTATTATGAACAAACAACGGTTAGAAGCCCTTTCTGATGGAATTTTTGCCATTGTCATGACACTTTTAGTGATTGAAATCCGAGTCCCTGAGCTGGAAGGTTATTTTTCGGAAAGAATTTTACAAGAAGGTTTGTTGAAACTCGTGCCACTTTTTTGGGCATATATTCTTAGCTTTGCTCTTATCAGTAGTAGCTGGATAACACATCATTTTTTATTCACTGTGATGGCAAAAACTGTGAATAGATGGGTGGTTATTTTGAACATGCTCTTGTTAAGTTTTATTGCCTTAATACCATTTTCTTCAAACCTTTTAGGACATTATCCTCAAAGTATGACGGCTGTAGTTTTTTACAGTTTAAACCTTTTTGCGGTGGGTGCAATAATACCAATAATTAGAAGTTATTTATTGAGTTCAAAGCAGGGTGAAAGAGGTGGTCTTACTGATTTGGATGTGGTTTATGCTTACACACGAATTGGAGTTTCTACCGTATTACCGTTGGTTGCGATTTTGATTTCAGCTTTTAACACATATTTGGCGATTTCTTTGCTTATTTTACAAGTTTTGCTAAATTTGATTCCAGGCTTGATCGCTTTTATTTTGAGAGTAACTTGGCTGGATAAAAAGTTTTTAAAATTGGTTAAAGGTGATTCAAAAGCAGGTTGAAGACGAACTTAGGAAAAAAGCCCAAAACAGTAGAGCGATTGATTCTAGCAAATATTTTCAAGTGTATGCCGGAGGTTGTGGAGAAGGAGATATATTTTTAGGGGTGAAAGTTCCAGAAAGCCATAAGATTGCTAAGAAATATTATGACAAAACTTCGCCAAAAGACTGGCAAGAAATGCTCGCTAGTGATATTCATGAAGTTAGATTGGTTGCACTTTTAATGATGGTTTTGTGCTTTGGAAAACAAGAATCCAGACAAAAAGAAATTTTTAATTTTTATGTAGCAAATCTTGATGGTGTAAATAATTGGGACTTGGTTGATAATTCGGCTAGCAAAATTGCCGGTGCTTATTTATTCGGCAAAGATAAGTCTGTTTTATACAAATTAGCTGATTCAAACGACCTTTGGAGACAAAGAGTTTCTATTATTGCTACGCTTTATTTTATCTCTCAAAATGACTTTGATGATACTTTTAAATTAGCTCAAAAGCTTTTTAGTCACAAACATGATCTAATCCACAAAGCTACGGGCTGGGCTTTACGAGAAGTTGGTAAGCGAAACGATCTAACTCTACAAGCTTTTTTAGATAAAAATACCACCAAAATGCCACGAACCATGCTTCGCTATGCAATCGAAAAGTTTCCACAGGAGATTAGAAAAAGATATTTGGAGATGAGGTAATACTGTTTTGACTAATTTTGATTTTTAGGTGTTAATTTACGATATGAAATGGGTTTTAAGTAAAATTTTCCCGCCAGACCAGTCTCTTGTTATGGCAATTGTGGAGATTGCTGTGAATATTATGACAAGCTTTTTACCCTACTGGTAGGTTTGAGTCATTTAACCACTTTGAGTTAATTATTTTGACAATTTTAGCCTATAAATCTTTGTTTACAAGGTGACTTATTTTTTGGAATATACGGATTTTAGCTTAGCTGTGGAGCATATTTGTAGTCAGCAAGGTTTAGATTTTTTAGAAACTTGGCGAAGTAAAAAATTACCTTTTTTAAGATTAAAACCTGAGAGTTGGTTTGATTTGGAAGCTACTGTTTTGCAGGATGAAGATTTGTTTGGTGAAACTAAACCACAAACTTTTTTGATTTCTATAGAAAATCTGTTGCTAGATAACAAAATTTTACCGATTCTGGAAAAACTCCAAGCTTCAAAAAGTTATTTTTACCTGACCTATTCTAACGATGAAAAATTACTAGCTGATAGTAAAAAATTACTTAAAAAAGCTAATATAGATTTTATTCAACTGAAAAAACCAGATTCCACCAGAGCCTTTGAAATAGCTCAAAAGCATACTCAAAATATAGACCTAAAAATTACTGCAACTGATTTGCAAAAACTAACCAAACAGGCTTCTGGGTATCAGCAGTTGATTGATGAATTAGACTTTATTTGGCTTTCGGGCGACTCCAAAAAAGCAGTAGAAAGTTTGTTAATTGAGGAAGAATTACCGATTTTTATGATGAGTTTTAAACCTGAAAACGCTAAAAATGATAGCCAAAAATGGTACAAACGAGTGCGTGAAGACGATGTACAACTTTTGATTAGTTTGTTATTTACAAAGGTTTCCAAAGACTCTTCTAATTTAGCTAAAAAACTTATTCAAGAGCTAATTTTGGTAGATCAAAAGTCCAAGACAATCAGTAAAGTTGGTGGTTCAGTTTGGCTTAAATATTGGCTTTGGAAAGCGGAAAACTTGGTCAGTCTTCAATAATTTTAACACCTGGGTAGATTTCAGAAAAATCCTTAATTGCTTGGTTTAATTTTTCTTTGGCTATAAGAATCTCCAACTTTTTGTTTTTTTGGGTTTGGATATAAAAATTAGCAAAAACTGCATTTGCGATAGGATTTTTAGAGTTAATATCCATTTTTTAAGGCATGGAATTGTCAGATTTAATACTTTTACCCTTTCAAATTGTAGAGCAAGTTGAGTAGTAACTTATTCCTTCTTTCTAACTTCATTCCTCTGTGTAACCAAAC
>JBIKIW010000068.1:0-5191 GCA_044361365.1 Limisphaerales bacterium
ATCAAAAAAAGATTTAGAGAAATATGTATTTGACTTAGAGACAGATTTGCTCCATATTATCAAAATCTATATTAAATACCTGAAAAGTATTTCAAATTAAATTTTAACTGGTCTAGTCCCTAAATAATTGCATCGCTGAGGACTCTCTTATTTCTTTATTATGGTGGTCCACATTTTCACATATTCCTCTTGTACCTCGGTCTAGGGTAATTTTAAGACTGCAAGATCTCCCTTGTGCGTCACCTTTTATCTCACCTCCTCCATCCGGGGCGATAACTCGAATAGTCTTGCCGATGTAATCAATTTTAGCACTTTTTAGGATTGGAATAATCTGTGATTCAAAGAATCGCTCTAATTCTAATTCAGTATTTTCTTCAGAGAAAGCGACCCTGCCATAGGGATTTTTGTTTATTAAGTTAATAACTGTAGGGAAATGATGAGTTTCTGGACTGTAATTACTTAAAAATGGTATAAATTTAATACTTTTTTCAACCTCAGGATCTGAGAAGCGTATGGGGTTTATAGTGTTTGTTAGGTTCGGACAAGGGAGCTCGTCACTTTCGGGTAAAACTAAATTGGTTTCGGGTGCAATATTCGTAGAGGAATATTCAAAAGACATAAAAATGTGGTTGAACCAAACTCAGCTGTAAATGCTGTAAATATAATTCCTTGTAGTCAAGTACTAATTACTTACATTTTTAAAGAGGAGCTATTTCCATCAATAGACTAGTCTTGTTTGTGACAAGAGGTTTTTCTTTTGAGGTCAAGAAATATCAACAAAAATTCAATCCCTTTTAACATCAAATGTCTTTCAAAAAGTGCAATTTAGTCTAGCTAAAAAACCAAGGATTCTTATAATTCTTTAAGTCCAAGGTAAAAGATTCTTTAAAAAGCCTCCAATTCCACTACTGTTGTTTGACCTAGAATCACTGCTAGTGCCACTACTTTTTTTGCTAAACTTGTCAGGGCTATAATTGGTATCATCTTGATGATAAAGAGAATAAGCAGCCAAAGCAATGCAATTTACAAAAGATGGATCGTTGTTATAATCTGGTAAAAATTCTATAGTTTTTTTATCAAAAGCGTATTTAAAAATTGGAATCTTCAAAATATTTCTAGCAATAGATTCTAAGCCTTTTAGATTTGCACCACCACCAATCAAAACTGCCCCTCCAGGAAGAGAGCTTTTACCTAATTTACGTAATTCTTTGGATACAAAGAGAAAAATTTCTTCTACTCTTGGTTTGGCGTATTCGTTGACTTCGTTAAGCTTAAAAGATTCGTTGATTTGAAGATCAGGGTTAAAAATTTCAATTTCATTTATATCAACTTCAGCTTCTGGATCAAAGTTTAGGTGTTGCTTTTTGATCTCTTCAGCCATTTCAATATTGGTCTGCAAGCCAACTGCCAAATCAGAAGTGATGTGGTCGCTACCAATTGGAATTACTCCGCTTCCCAAAATCTCTTCTCCTTCCCAAACGATATACGAAGTAGAAGCATAACCAATATCAATCAAAACAGTTCCTGCTTTTTTTTGCCTTAAAGAAAGTATAAAATCGCTAGTTGCAAGTGGAGTAAAAATACGATCGTTGATCTCCAAACTTGCTTGATTAAAGACTTTAGTAAAATTTCTTAAATAACTATTTTCCACACTAACAACCAAAGTTTTGCATTCCAATTTGTTTCCAAGCATTCCCAGTGGATACTTTATACCTCTCTGATTATCAACTGTAAAACTACGTGGAATTACATGCAAAATCTCATTATTATTAATCCCAAAAGCTTTGGTTAAGCTATCCTGAATAACTCTCTCAACATCATCTTCACTAATTTCATTTTCTTCACGAGAAACCACAATCAAACCATCAGAATTTGTAAAAGTAACACTAGTTCCATTTACTCCAACTACAGCTCTTTTAATAGGAAGGCCAATAATACTCTCAGCTTGATTAATAACTTCAATCAAAGATTCAGTGGCTTCACTCATGTTTATAACAACACCTCTTTTTATGCCATTAGAAGCTTTTTCTACAAGGGCAAGAATTTGAACTTTGTCTTTTTCGTCTGCGATGTCTTTTGCTACAGCTAGTTTAATCGAGCTCGAGCCGACATCAATTGCTACAAGATATGGATCTCGATTTGCCACACGATTAGATATTTTATTAGTTAAAAATTTATTTATTTTTTTGTTGAAAAGTTAGAAAACCCAAGTCTAAACTTTAGAAAGTCTTTCAATCATTTTCTTTTTTGCGTCGTAAGCAATCTTTTGTAGAGCTTTTCGTTTTCGTTTTAATTTAGAAAGTTTTGGAGGCTCAACTTGAGTCTTTCTTTTTCTAGATACCAAGTTGTATTTTTTAACTCTTTTCATGAAGTTAGAAACAATTTTTTGGCTACTGTCTTCATTGGAGTGGCGATTAACGTAAATCATAATTAAAAGTAAATAGGTTTGTAATAATTTTTGTCAATTTAGGCTGTTTTTACTTCAGCTTCTTTTAGTTTTACAGGTTTAAAGCGACCTGATTTAGCATAGTCCTTTCGAGTAATAGTCAGCTCGTTAATGTTTGATCTTCTAGCTCTTTGTAGGTTTTCAACTACAACTTTATCGATATTTGGAGAGTGAAGGGCAAAAGTTCTTTCTACTTTGATGTTGTTAATACTTACCTTTGTAACTGTAAAAGTAGCATCGATATTTACACCTCCGTGTCTGTTTGTGGCAATTCCTTTAAAGGCTTGAATCCTTTCTTTTTCACCTTCTTTAATTTTATAATAAACAACAACAATGGAACCGACGGTGAAGTTTGGAATATCCGTTCGTAATTGAGAACTTACGACAGTACTTGTACGCAAAAGATCGCTAGACATATATATCTAAAGGAATTAGAAATTTGTATTTTTCGTCAAGGGCTTGCTTTTTTAAGTAATTTAATTTTTAGAGTTTTCTATGTTCAAAGCTAATGGTTTAAAGCAATTTTTATTTTCTCAAGGTGGTATTTTTAAATCATTTTCTGGATTTTTTAAACTCTTTTTAATTGCAGCTGTAATAATTGGTAGCTCGGTTAGGTTTTTGGGTTTATTTAATTTGGGATTGTATTTTGATATGATTTATACCCAATATACTTGGGGAAAAAGTGCTTTTGATATGGGTTTATTTGAGTTTTGGAAAAGCTATCCAATGGCCAAACACTTTGACTATCCACAGCTAAGTTTGGTGTATGAATTTTTGATAGCAAGCACAATGTTTTTGTTTGGAAAAAGCGATGAACGAACTTTTGTAGCTATTATTAAGCTGGTAAATTGGTCAGTTGATTTGTTGATTCCAATTAGCATTTTGTGGCTTGGGCAAAAATTTAATCCAAAAAACCAGAAAAACAGTCAGCTTACTTTTGGTTTAGCAGCTTTGAGTTATGTTTTGCCTTCAATTTGGTTTGTTTCTGGAATTTGGGGTCAAAATGATTCATTTGTGGTTTTGGTTACGCTAGGTTGTTTGTTGCTTTTATTTGGCCAGCGAGATTGGAAACTTAGCAATTCAATTTCTGAAAAAGTGGCATTAAATATGGGAAAAGTTTGGTATAAAAATCTAGCTTTTTGGTCTGGAATTTTGTTTGCTTTTGGGTTTTGGGTGAAGCAGCAGCCGATTTTATTAATTCCGATTTTGGGCTTGTATTTTGTTTATAATAAAACCTGGAAAGACCTTGCAACAGGCTTTTTTTGGTTTTTACCTTTTTTGGTTGCATTGGCTGGATTTGGGTCAATTTACACTGAGGAGCAGAAATTTTATCAAAATCCATTTTCACAGCTTCTAAGTTTTTTTGGGGTTAATTATCCAATCATTAGCAACTGGGGTATAATGACTAATGCCGGAATTTTAATCTTACTAATTCCCTTAATCATTTTAGCCCTTAAATTAAAGGAAAATGGCACTTGGAGAGAGCTTAGATTGTGGCTTTTTGGGTTTTTATTACTTACCAATTTTGTGTCGCTACCGGCAATTTTCTTAAACAGTATTCGTTATGCTAGGGTCACTTTTGCAGCTGTTATTCGAGGTGATACAATTGCTATTGGGGCTACAACTTTTTGGGGAATTTTCCCACAGTTCAAATCCGCTAGTGATATTGTTTTAAGTCTTGGAAATAGCAATCTAAGCCTTAGATCTGCGGGTTTATTGATTTATTTGGTTATTTTTGGAATTGCGGTTTTCTTTGTTCTGAAGCCTCCTTTTGAATTTACCAAATGGGTTAAACTACAAAATTTTTGGCAAAAGCAAGTTAGCTTCAAGCAAGTTTTAGCTTTGATGTGGATTAGTAGCACCAGCTACTTTTTATTTTTCACCAATATGCACTCCAGATATTTGCATTTTGGAATTTTGTACGCACTTTTTATTTTGGCGGTAAATGTTTCCGAGTACTCAAAGATTTGGTATAAAATTTGGGCTTTTTTTACAATCTTTTTGCATTTATGGTATTTGCTAAATCAAATGCTAGTTTTTGGATCCGATTCTCCAGCTCCAAGTTGGGTACGGCAAGGGGTTGAGTGGTTTGGGCAAGATGGGCGAAATATTGACCTCTGGAGAATGTCTTCATTTGGAATAACTGTCAGCTTTGTAATTTTGACTGGAATTTTATTTTATCAGTTTTACAAAAACGGGGAGTGGGTTAAAGCAGAGTAAAAAGAATTTTTTATCTTCGATTGACAACAAAATCAGTTTTGATACTTAGTAATCTAATATTTTTAAATTAAATATTTTTTATGACCACTAGCCCCCAAAAACAAGATTCTAAAGAAGAAAAAAAGCCAGAACAAGCCAAAGCTGTTGCTCCTGCAAATCCAGTAATCAAGCCAAATCTTCCTCCTCAGCGTCCACCGATGAGACCTCAAACAATGGGCGGGGGTAGAGTGATTAGACCTCAAAAAGCTGGTAGGAAAAGATAATAATTGAGTTTAAATTTTTGAAACTCTGCTCAAACTTAGCTAGTTAGGTTAAAGTTGTGTTGTAAAATAACCGAAATTATTTGAATAGTGTGAACTAACAAATTTGTCATTTGCTTAATCATAACCTAGGCTATATATCATGGAACTAGACTAGTTAGCAAACACTAACTAAACTAATTTCTATGATATACAGATAAAGATTAAGCAATTACAATTTAAAAAAAATAATTCATCATTTTTGTGTAGATATAGACGCTACAAA
>JBIKIW010000028.1:0-18849 GCA_044361365.1 Limisphaerales bacterium
GTTTTTGTAGCGTCTATATCTACACAAAAATGATGAATTATTTTTTTTAAATTGTAATTGCTTAATCTTTATCTGTATATCATAGAAATTAGTTTAGTTAGTGTTTGCTAACTAGTCTAGTTCCTTTTAGGCTTCTAGCTGGAGTAGCTGGTATACTTGCTGATACAAACACTGATTTAAATGCAAATGTTGGTTCAGTACAACTAATGAATAGTAGCGATGCAAGTGCTGAGCAAATATCCAAAGATTACTTTAAAAGTATTAAAAATAAATCAGTTAAACTAGGTGAATTTTGCAGTGAATACGCTGACAACATGCTTGAAGAAAAAGGTAGTTTACATCAATTAAATGAGAAACTATATGTGTATAAAAAACCTGACAGGCATGGACCAAAAGAAAAATTCAAGTTGATTGATATTCCTGAAATAGTCTTTAATACAGATAAAATTTATGATTTAACAAATAAAAGAAAACTTAGAGAAAAATCTAGTGAGTTTACGAATAGTTCTTCCGTTCAAGATGACATGGATGATTTTGAGACTTTTGCTAGACCTTCAGTTCCATCTTATGATGATATTAGAGGAAATCCTAGAAATCGGTACACTAGTCAAAGACAATCCCCAGTAGCTAGTGCATGGTCGGATCAGAGAAGAGCACAACAAAATAGAGAACAAGGTAGAAATGGTGTTGATCTGAATGATATTTTAAGAAGAAACGCTGACTTTAATAGAAAAATAAGATCATAAGTATTTTAGCTGTTATTTCTAAAAAGATAGCTCAATTATTGTCACCCATCTCACTTTTTTTGGCTTTCCCCACCCAACACCTTCGAAAGTCCACCCATATATTCCAAATTCTTCTTGCAAGCGAGAAACTTTACTTTTTTAAGAATTTCGATTTTTTGCCGTCGATCACACTTTCACCAAGTTGTTTCTCGAGATCTAATCTTGCTTTTTTGGCTACGGTACCACCTTTTTTGGCAACTACTTTGTTTTGTTTTAGGCCTATTGGTTTTTGTTTTTTAGAAATTTCGGTGGTCGAAGCTTCTGCCAGCATATTCAAAACCAACTCTAAATTAGTCATATTATCCCGCAAATTTTCTTTTTTGAGGTTTTTAAATTTTTTGTATTCTTTGACCGACTTATCGCTCCAGGCTTTGGTTATTTCATCAGTCAAAATAGCATATTCTAAACCTTCTTTTACACCTCTTTGTTGCCATTGATCCATTCTGTGCTATATCCTTTTTTGAGATAAGTCTGCATTGCTCGTTCAAAAGCCAACTCTGGGTCTTCAGTTTCCTCTATTCTTTGGTAGCCAACTTTAGCTAGCCATACTTTAAAAGGCTCAGCTTTAGGGCTAGGAATAGATTGAACCAAACGCAATAAGTTCTCGGTAGAAAAGCAGTCTGTTGCGTATTTTTTACCATCAGAGGCAGTAAATTTCAGTTGTACGATTTTTTCGTACACCTCGCTTCCTTCAGCTTGAAGTTTTCCTTTTAGGTCGCTCCAATATCGCTTAGGGATGGTAGAATCGGTCAACACGGCTATCACATCAACAACTGAAAAGTACCAATTTTCGTCACTTTCATCCCAAACTCTTCGAACTTCTTTTTGGTTGAATAAAATGACCGAAGACATAATTTAAGTAACAGTAGTTAAACTTGTTCTAATGATTAACAAAAATAATTAAAGTTTGTCAACCCCTAACCTTCCCCGCCTAGCACCTTCGAAAGTCCATCCATAAGTTCCAAGTTCTTTTTGCGGGCGAGCATATGAGTTGGAGCAATTATACCTACCACGCTTTTGTTCCCCTTCACAGTTATTTCAGTGGCAACAAGTGCATATCCTTTACCCAGAGGTAAAACGGGATTTTCTGTTCCAAAGGCGGTTTTGAGTCGTTTTTTACTAATTTTTTTGGTAGATTTTATGTCTAAGTCTTCTAGTGAAATAATTCCATTTTCATCACCGATTGTACCCTCTAAAAGGGGTTTTTTGTAGCTGTCTAAGTTGTCTAAAAAATTTAGAATATCCGACACCTTACCTTCAGTTGGAGAGTCCAAAAGATTTTGAATTCCGCTCAAACTTTCCCCATGCTGATCTACCGCGAATCCTACTCCATTGCCATTTAAAGCCAAAAGACGGCTGATTTCTTTGTTTAGATTGTTTTGTTGATTCTCAAGTTCGTAGATTTTTTGCTTTAGTTCATTTTGCTGACGGTTGGTGACTTGAAGTCCTGCAATTAGCTGATTTACAAAGAGTTTGAAGGCTTTTTCGGTGGGTTTGCTGGAGGCGTTGGTAAATGGTTGAAACAAAAACCCAAGTTCACGAAGTGCCGCAAATTCATTACGAATTGTAGCCGAGGAAAAATTGAATCCATATTTATCACGAATTTCTTTGGAACCCACAGTTTGTCCGGTTTCACAGTACTCTTTGATAACTGAAAAAAGAAGGTTGAGCTGTCGTTGACTTAGGTCAGATTGAGATGAAAAAGGAGAAGGGTTTTTGAGGCGAGGCATATCAAGATTATCGAATACAAAAGTTAATTCTATTCTTTTATGTTTCTTTTATTATTTCCCAAAAAATGACAAGGGGTGAGTTAGTTAATAGTTGAAGTTATTACTGGCTGCTGGGATAGTTTAAATACACAGGACGTCAAACCACATAATCTGGTAGGCCTAACTAAAATGAACCCCCTACCCAACCTAGAAGATCTAGGAATTTAGGGTTAAACCCTTGGTTTCGCTTGATTTTCTGTAAATCCACCTGTAGTTACAACTAGTCTGGAATTTTCATAAAATTCAACGAGTGTAAAAGATCCTGCATAGCTAAATGAACTTTTACAAGCTCCTGCTATTCTATTAATCCTGTCTTGAATTGACTCCCCAGCATAACCTTCTTCTGTATCTCCAGTATGTACCAAAATTTTTCTACGAACACCTTCAGATAATGGTGTCTTCCCATTAAAATCAAATTTTTCAGCTCTTCTAGCATAGTAATCAGACGCTTGACCATCAACATAGACAAACGTATTTCCATAAATATCTACATCCAAGAACTCTTTTGGTGACTGAAGAGTACCAGCAATACTTCCACCCATCATCAAAACTACTTTGGAATTTTTTGGATTTCCATTTAAAGCCAGAGCAATTGGTATATTTTTAAAAATAGGATAACTTTCACGCTTTACCAACTCACCTTCAGAATTAACACTATATTCTTTTGATACTTGTGTTCCAAGTCCACCATCAGCTATTACAGTTACACCTGGTAAACCGCTAACTTCGTTTATGAGACTGGCTTGTGGATAGCCAACTCCTGTTGTAGTGGTGGTGGTGCAATTTGCTCCCGGTCCAACTCCACATCGAAAATACCTTAATCCGTACTCTGTATAAAACTCTTTAGCAGCTTTATAGCTTCCAATTGAGCCAACAATTACAGGAACGCCTAAATTATCCTGAATATTTTTAGCCAACACACCAATTCTTTTCTGACTACCTTGGGCAGTATCTATCAAAATCATTTTTGCTCCATTTTCTACCAACTCTCTTGCTGCATTATATGAGTTAAGAATTTCACTACCTTCTTTTGCAATATCGTCCATTTTAATAGAAAAAATCCACGGATAATTATTTTCTCGACTTTCTTTAGCTAATTCAATATTATTTAAGTGTTCTTTATAATTATTAGCCCTAGGTAAACAAGCAACACCTCTAGGTTTTGACTGGTCATCAACTTTTACAAATTCCCTAGCAAAATTTCCATCTGTACCCATAATACTATCCATCGGAGCAGTAATAAAAGGTAAAACATTTTGAAATGGGCCGATGTTGGTTGCAAGATCTACATAATCACGTGACTCCACCAAAGAAAGAGGTTGTTGCTCTAGGCATAAATCATAGTAACCCAGAGTTTTGCCGTGTTGCTCAGAGTAACCAAAACAAGTAATACTATCTTCGCCATTTACAATTTTCCCAATTTCACCAGGATGTCTAATACCTTCACGCTCTATTCTGTTAGCCATATTTTCCGGTAACAAAAGACCTAATTCACCTTTTACTGTTCTAAAATTTTTACCATTTAACCCTTGCTCAGAAGGGATAAAAACACCTCTTTTATTAGGATTAAAAACAAAATTTTCACTCATACAGATAAACCACTAAGCAGATTTTTTTGCTATTTGCAAATGATTTTGAAATCTTACCCCAACCAACCCAAAATTAAATTATGAACTGTATGAGCAATTGTGGTTCCATAAATTGAATCAGATTTTTGCCGAATCCAACCCCAGAAAAAGCCTAAAATTGCGATATAAATCGCCCCTGAAATCGTAAATTCACCCGCAAAAAGCCACCAGCACCAATGAATAGCCGAAAACAAAATTGCCTGCAAAATATTGCTCTTTAATTTACCAAAATATTTTTCCAAAAATGGCTGAAAAGTAGCTCGAAAAAGTAGCTCCTCAGTAAAACCATTTATTATCTCACGAGCTAAAAGATTTATACTGAAATCAAATTTAAAATTATAAACCCCAAACCCGCTAGAACTAGGGAAAAATAGATAGATCAAATGGGCCAAAATTGCCACAGCTGCCCAGCCCAAAACCTGAAAATTAAATTTCCTAAGACCTGATTTTTGTAGCCAATCCTTACCAAAATTGTACCAAAGTAAACCAATTGCAAGCACAATCCAAGACGGATACTTGGAAAGAAAAAGAAACCAGTCTCTAAAACTTCCAGTCTCTAAAACGGCGTAACTATACCAGCCTCTAAGAGTCCAAATAGCATAAAATAAAGCGATTATTGAAGTTGTAACCCAAAACTTTTTGTCTTTTATGAGTTTAATTTTTATTTCAGAAAGTTTATTTAGTGGAATAATCATAGTTTAGCAGAGTTTATTCTTCTAGCCTAGAACCTTGGAATTTACAGTCATTCTGAACTTGTTTCAGGATCTTTACAAGGTTAAGCTCTACTCTTCAAACCCCTCAAATACAAATCTATCGCCACCAAAGCACTCATAGCCTCCACAATCGGCACGGCTCTAGGTAAAACACACGGATCGTGACGACCTTTTCCCACCACAATCACCTCATTTCCGTTATTATCAAGGGTTTTTTGAGATTTCCCGATTGTCGCAACGGGTTTAAAAGCCACCTTAAAATACACAGTTTGACCATTGGTTATTCCGCCCAAAACTCCACCTGCATGATTGGTTTTGGTTGTGATTGAAGATGAATACTTTGCCCCTTCTAAAGGGGTTGTTCCGTAGGAACTGGGGTTATCGTTTTTCACAAACTCATCGTTATGTTCACTCCCCTTCAATTTAGTCCCCTCAAACCCCGACCCTATTTCAAAACCTTTGGTGGCATTAATGCTCAGCATCGCATGTGCTAAAAGTGCTGGAAATTTATCAAATTCTGGCTCCCCAAGTCCCACAGGCAAACCTCGAATCACACCCGTAATCACACCTCCAAGCGAGTCTTTTTCAGTCTTGGCTTTTTCTATTAGTTCGATCATTTTTTGGGCAACTTCTGGATCTGGACACCTCACAATATTGGCTTCAATTTGATCAGAAGTGACTGTTTCGTAAATTGACTTTAAAGCAGATTCTTTATTCCTGTCTTTGATGATGTGATATTCAACCAAATCTAAATTTTGCCCACCCATTCCAGTGTGTTTATACTCACTTTGAACAACCCCACCTAAGCTTTCAGGGATTTTTCGGCTGCTAATGTTGGCTCTATCTACTGGGTATTTGATGTAATCGTAGTCCAGATTTTGATCAGCCCAAACTTTCAGGGCTGTCATAGCCTCTCTACCACAACCTTTTCTGTGAGCAGATTTTTTTAGCCAAATTCCAAACTCTGGTGTTTTGGCATGAGGATCGTGAACTCCACAACAACCTAAAAATTCACCAGTGTCTTTATCTAGAATCACCAATTGCAGATCTTCACCTCTTTGATTAGCACTTACAGCTCCTGAAATAAATTCTGCGGTTTCTGAGATTTTATCGGCTGGTTTTGGAAACATAAATCGAGTTACTTCTGGAGTAAATTCCGCAAAAATATCTTCCAAATAATCAAAATTAATGGCTTTTAAAATCAATCTTTGGGTAGAAAGTTCAAAATTTGTAAAATTTCTTTTAAGATCCCCTACCCCAATCTCCCCTACTTGGCTAGTATAAGCCAAAAACTCCACCCCCAACTTTTCTTTCAAAAACTTTTTAGCAATCGCTCCAGCCACCACTCGCCCAATCATAATTCTAGCTGAACTTCGACCTCCTCCCCTAGGGTCACGGTTTTGGTACTTTTGTTGGTAAGTAAAATCGCTATGTCCAGGGCGATACAAATCCTGCAAAGCGTTGTAATCATGACTTCGTTGGTCGGTGTTAAAAACCACCATCGCAATTGGAGTCCCCGTTGTTTTTCCATTATAAATTCCTGATAAAATTTTGACCTTATCGGCTTCATTTCGATCTGTAGTAATGTGACTTTGACCCGGTCTTCGGCGATCTAATTCGGCTTGAATATCAACTTCAGAGATTTCTAACCCAGCAGGACAACCGTCCACCACCACCCCAATCCCGTCTCCATGAGACTCACCAAAAGTAGTAATTCGAAACATTTCACCAAAAGTATTTGCAGGCATAATCCTATTAATATTTCAAATAGATCAAACCGTGTCAAAGCCTCACGGCGACTGAGAGAAGTGCTGGTGAAACCAAGCATGAACAGACCAAACTTGTTTTGGTCGAAAAGCCTAACGGCGACTGAGAGAAGAATTATAAATTATAAATGGTTAATGGTTAATTATAAAATTGAGTTTGATCTGTAGCGGCGACCTCCGCGTCGCCATTGTTGGATATTGTTTGATAATAAATTTGTGACTTTAATTTAACATATCCCGGTAGAGGAGACCTCCTGGTCTCCATTTCTCCCTTAACCTTTAAAATTGTTATCATTGATTTATAATTCAATATTGGTCATTTATAATTTATAATTAACCATTTATAATTAAAAACCTGATTCCCGTCACCTGGTACCATGTAATTTGATGAGGGAAGCCAGAGGCATTCCCCTACGGTAATTTGACGGCGACTTCCCCACACCCCTCCGCCAGCCACTTCGTTCTGTCGGTATCCCCCGGGTGGGGACTTTATTTGATATTTTAGCGGAAAATGGCGATGAGGGCATCGCCTCTACGTAGAGGGAATTATAGTTTAACTACAGCAATAGCGAATTAAAATTCGCCGCTACACAATAATCATGTCTCCCTATCTAGGGAGGTGGCAACCGCAGGTTGACGGAGGGTATTTTGTTACAAATTTATTATTCAACATTGGCTAGATAAACTCGCCTCTACAGAACAAACTTATGCCCATTTCACTAAACACCAACCTAACTTCAAATTTAAACTAAACTCGAAATTCCCCTTTTGAAAGGGGTGGCAGACAAAGTCTGACGGGGTATGTTTGTGGTAGTAATTAGCGAAACTAGTATAATTTATAATTTATCATTAACCGTTTACAACTATTATTTGTTATTCATTCACTATTAATTAACTTCACCATCCCCTTTACAATTTACGCAATCTTTGTATCAATCGGCTGGATGCTCACTAATAAGGCATTAATAGCTGGCTCAAACTCCAAGCTACTTGCCCAAAAAATTGCCACCAACACCAAAGTCGAGCTTTTGTCTCCAAGAGTTGTACATTTTATCAATTCCGAGATGAAAACAACCCTCCCAGACAATCTCAACGACTTCCAAAAAGCTATTATTATTCAATCCACTTCCAACCCCGCTAACGATAATTTTGTGGAAATGGCGCTCCTTGCCGATACTCTTGAGAGAGAAGGTATTGAGGATGTAAAAGCTCTTGTCCCTTACTTTGGTTACGCCCGCCAAGACAAACAACACCTACCCCACGAATCAGTCTCAATGGAAGTTATGATAAAGCTTCTAAAGTCTGTTGGAATCAGCAAAATTGCCACAGTTGATATTCATAACGAATCCGCAATCGCCAAATACAACCTGCCAATTAGCAACATTTCTTCCGTTCCATTTTTAGCAAAAGAAATTTACAAATCTCTAAATTTAAACGAGCAAACTGAATCTGAAATCACCATCGTTTCTCCTGATTATGGGGGTATTAAGCGTGCTGAACTATTTGCCCAAAATTTTTACCAAAACCCAAAAAACCTAGAAGTTGTTAGTATCAAAAAACAACGACACCTAGACAAAACTCACTACTCTGAAGCTGTGGAATTGAAAGGCGAAATTCGTGATAAAAAAGTCATTTTAATCGACGATGTCTCTACTAGCGGGGGAACTTTGCTAAACGCCCTAGAGCTTTGCAAAGCCAATGGAGTTGGAGAGGTTTATTGCTTGGTAATTCATGCTGATTTTGCTAAAGGTGTAGCTGAAAAATTCCAAAACTCTGATTTTAAAAAGCTTTTTACCACCAACACAATCGAAAAAACTGTAGAAAATTTAGAATTTTTTGATAAAATTGAGGTAATTGACGTTAGTCCAATTTTTGAAGAATTTGTTTGTAGCTAAAGCTTATTTAACTGATCTAAACTTGACAAAACCGCATTTAATAATCGAATATTAACCTATGACTTATATTAAACAGCCAAACAATTTTTGCTTGGACCATCGTGGTAGCGGCAGATAAGCTCTATTGTTATACAATATGATTTCCCCTTTTAAATGGGGAATTTATTTTGCATCAACAAATCCATTATACTCATTTCACTAAAAATACAACCTGTCATGATGAGCTTACAACCTGTCATGATGAGCTTGTTTCAGGATCTGAATCATTTTTGCGTTTAATATAGAACCCATTTGATTTCTTATCCCCTAAAATAGACCAAAAATAGCTAGTTGCTCCCTGATAAGGGAGCTGTCCCAACGGGACTGTGGGTTTCATCTTCACTTTAAATTACCACAAAACCCCTTGTCCTGTGGACATTCCCCTTATCAGGGGAAAACTATTTAATGGCTTATTGCTCGAATTAGTTTTCAAATAGGTTCTATACTCATTTCGCTAACAACAACTTAACATTAAATAGAGATAAACTCGAAATTCCCCTTTTGAAAGGGGTGGCAGGCAAAGCCTGACGGGGTATGTTTGTGGTAGTTGGTGAAATAGGTATAAATCATTTTTACGTTTAATATACTATAATGATAAATAGTGAAATTGGTACAATCAAGCATCGTAAAACTTTTTATACAAAATTAAAGTGTTTTTATAAAGGCTATTTCCACCATAAAAACTTGCAAAAGATTCTTTTGAAACAATTTTGAGGTCATTTTTGTAAATTTCTTCAAACATTTTTTTGTCTATTTTGTTGTCTATATAATACTTGCAAAGTAGTTCTAAAGCCTTGCAATAATCTTCCGCTTTTAGATTCAACAAATCCCGGTCTATATCCAATTGACTAGCTGCATACACAAAAGATGCTTCGTCTAAATGTCTTTTAGCATCTGCAAGTAACCCTGCCAACACCAGATCGTTTGAAGATTGGTAAATTTTGGAAGTAAAAATATAGTAAATAAAACCTCCAATTGCCAAACTAATTAATGCATTTAGCGGGTCAATCTGTATTTGAAACCACTCAGGCATCTGTTATCTACTAGGTTGAAGAGCTTTTTGGGGTTTTGAAGTGTGTGCTTTTTTTTCGGGCCATCTACGATTTCTTAGGTGGTAAGGAAGCTGATCAAGACGATAACTACCGGGGGTCGCCATTTTGTCTATAATATCTGCAAAAACACTTTCAGGTCCTTGAGATTCTTTTTTTTGGGATTTAATTTTGATTTTTGGAGGGTTGGTCATACAAAAGTTAATTTTAACAATCTCAAAACTTCTGTCAATAATTTTCCCCGTATTCCAAGTTAATTCAATGGCGACACGGAGGTCGCCCCTACAGAATACCTCAAAACCCAAGCTTTGACCTTAGCTAAAAACTGTGCTATAAAAGTTTTTAATTTACCCAAAAAGTAAGTTTCAAATTTTATCTTAAAACCGAAATTACCTCTATTTTTGATAAAAAGCTTTTTGTGTGATTTAATTAATGTATAACAAAAACAAAATACTATGCAAACTGACTTAAAGCAAAAACTACTCTCAGCTCATAATACACTATCTTATCTTGAAACACTACCTTCTGGAAAAGGTATTTTTGATCTAAAAGAACAGATCTCTGATGAAAACCTTATCAAGGCTAGTAACTATATACCCAAGTTTGTTTTGGAATCTCTTTTATTAGAAATCTCACCTGAACAAACCCAAAAACTTTTAGAAATGGCTGAAAACAACCAAGTTGACGATTTTTCACTCACTATCGGTTCCATTGTTGCGGTGGACGCCAGGCTTTCTAAGATAGTCAATCACGCTCTAAACACAGCAATTAGAGTAGTAGCAAATGAATATAAAGTAAATTTAAACTAAAAAATATTATGACTTTAGAAAGTTTCCAAAATCCAGAAGAACGCAATCCAAATTTACCCAACCTAAACCTTAGAAATTCTCTTTCTGCTGAGATAAATCTATCTAATAATGAGCTTAACTACGGCGTTTTTAGAGATTTTACCTTAGGAAAAAACAAACTGATCAACGAAGCTATAAATGAATATACTGATATTTTAAGTGTTTTAGATAACTATTCGGTTTCAACCCCTGATCAACAAAAAACTGGAGGTTGGAAAGAAAAAATAGGTCAAAAATTTGGAGATTTTAAAAAAGCAGTTACCCAAAATAATATTGTTAAATTTACCAAAAGAGGAATACAGACAGTTGGTCAAGTAGCACAAAATAGCATTAATGATGTCAGAAAAGGAATTGTTGGCTCTGCTACTGTAAATGCTTTTGGTGGAAGTGAAAAAGTTGTAAAATCAGGATTTGGATATAATAGCTTTTATGCGGATACAACTGAACATGTTGGAAAATCTGTTGAGGGCTTGGAAGGTAAAATAAATTCTCAAATTCAACAAAAATGGTCGAATATTAGCCACGAAGATCAAAATATAATTCAAAATAAGATATTAGAAATAGTCAAAACCGCTAACGATTTTAGGCAGAATTTAATCAATGCTCAAGGTAAAACCGTCACTAACTATTACGGAGCCAAAGAAGAAAAACTACAAACAAAAGGAAGGTTAACCACGACTGGAGCTATTACGCTTGCATCTGCTGCTTTTGGGCCTCTCGGTTATGCTGCGATTGCTGGTCGAACAATAGTAAATGCTTCAATTGGAGAAGTCAAAGGACTTAGTGAGCAAACGCTAAAATCTCAACGAGAAAATCTAGAAAAAGGGCTTGTCTTGGAAGATCTGCAAAATATTACTCTACTTTTAGACAATCTTGGTAATCAAAAAATTAGTCTAGCTACCGCTGAAACAATTAGAGAAAATTTTAAAAAGTTAAACAATAAATTTTTGTTGACTGGACAAATGGAGGCTGAATATCTCAAAATTGAAGCTAAATTATCTCCAGATTTACACCCAGAAAATTTTGTACCTGAGGGTCAAGAAATCCTACAAAATAGCCAAAATACAAACAATCTATTGAGTCAATTTTCAAACAAACTAGATGCCACAACAGCTAAAGTTTTGGGGCAAGAATTTATCAAAACCGTTGAGTCAGAGTTTAATGATCCAAAAAAGAGGATGTTGCGTATCGGGATGGTGGTTGGAGCCAGTGTAGCTGGTTTAGCATTTTCAGCATACATCGGTCGCCCTGCACTTCAAGGACTTTATAAAACCATATTCCAGCACGGAGAAACTGTTACATTACCAACGCAATCAGGTAATATTCGCTTGCAATCTAGCCATGCTCCTCTTGATGGTTATAAAGTGTTGAGTCAACAAGGTGATTTGTTGGTTGTTGGAAAAGAAGGTCAAACACTTCCAACTGATGATGAAATGAGGTTAGCAATTAACAAGCACTTCGAACAGTCTCCTACAATTGAAGGTGCTAAAGTATCAGATTTTAGAACTCCAGATGGAAAAATTTTGGAAGGTGTGCGTACAGTTGCAGGTAAAATTGATGGTAAAACTGGAATTTTGATTGCGGATCAAAACAATCCTGTGGTTAGCTATGATGACACCGAAATTAGATTTGATAAAGGAACTTCTGGTAGCGGTTTGAACTTAGAAAAATACCAGGATCAAACTGTAATTGGTAAGTATGGAGATCAGCTGGTTGTTGCTGACAAAAATACTTCACCTCAAGTCATCGCAGAACTTAATAGAATAGAGGGAATTGAAAAATATAATACTTCTACAACAAGCCCTACGACTCCACAATTGGGTCAAAATGAAACTTCCCCCATAGCTCGAGGATTTGTAACTCCACAACAACCCGTTGTACAACCAGCCACAACCACAAAAGGTGAGCTTTTAGGATTTAACACTACTGATTTGAGTAAGCTCGACGCTACTAGTCGAGGTGGAATTGGTAAGCTTGAAATCTATGCTTTTGATAAAGATCCAAATTCTCCATTCAACCAAATGGCTGCTAGACTTAAAATGAGTCCCGAAGATACCAAGGCGTTTGTGGCTGTAAATGGATTGTATGAAAAAGATGGTCAGTTATACACTGGTGTTGAACTAAAAAATACTTTAATTCAAAAAATTCAAACTGGTGAAATTAAACCACAAGACATAAGCACTCCAGAAGGAATAAATAGAGTAATTCAATCTTATGGTATAAAATCGGAAGGTGGAATGGGTGTTGGAGTTTATGGTGGAAACTCTGCTGATCTTGCTCAAGCTAAAGCGTATTTTGCTGATGTTGAAGCTTTGAATCAACAATTTGCCAGAGAAGACAAGCTAATTCTAAATCCTAATGACTCCAGAGAGACAACCTTTAATCCAAATTCCCCCACTGCAACAACTGACGAGGCTGATTATGGAAGACGGTTAGCCGAAATACGAAATAGAAATCTAAGAACTGTTTTTGGTAGAGGTTCAGAATGGCAAACAAACGCCAACACGGCAGACACCAAAGCAATTGAAGTCTATGATGGCAATGGTACAATTCCCCAAAACAGAGCTGGTTCGAACCCAATACCACCTGCAGAAGTAGCCAACACTCCAAGTAAGGTAAATATTTTTAGCCTACCTACAGACCCAGCAATTGTATCAAGCCAATTAAATCCAGGGCAAGAGTACAACTTAAGCAGGAATATTTTTAATGGCGAACCAGATGTAAACAGATCTGTTTTATCAGATTTGATCAGAAAAAGTAAAGGAGTGGTTGTAGGTTTGGATGAAATCCCGACTAGAGTTATAAATCCAGATTATAAAGAAACACCGCCTATTCCGCTTGCACAATCATTTAGTGACAATGTTGTTAATGGACCCGAATATTATGAAGTAACTGGTATTTTTGCTAGGTATCACCCGATAGATCCTCAATACAAAGATTGGACTTTGAATGTATATGGTGACGGCACTACCAAACTTGTACCCCCTGCAGACCTAAAACCTGGTGCGACCTTACCTACAGAGCTAAAATTCAATGTAAAAGTTGGTGATGAGGCAGGTAATTTAGGAGAAGACGAATTTACTGTTAAATTCGATAAAAATGCAACTGTTGCTGAAGCTGCTCAAGCTCCTGGCACTTCCCATACCCGCATCACACCAGTAGTTACAAACCAAGTTAGAAGTTTTAAGGTAGAAGCTGGGGATAGGGCTGATGTAAATGCCTTGGAGGCAAATTTCAACAATAATACAATAATTCCTCCTAGTGAACCTTTTTCAACTACCAAAGGTTGGCTTCCATGGGAAGGATCGCAGAATTTTAACCAACTAATTAACGGTAGTCCCGAAAACATGAGTCACCACTTAGATGGTATGGTTAAATGGGCAAGGACAAATATAAATAACGGCGACGCTGAAACAAAAGAATTGGCAAGCTCAATTATTGAATTAGAAAAATTTGTTCACGGACTTCCAGATGACAAAGAAAAACAGGCTGTAGGATTTGCTCAAACTGCTATGAAAGGCTTGATTGCAGCAGGAGAAGAAACTGACAAAACAAGAGCTGAAGGTTTAGCTAAAGCTGCACTAGAAAAATACTTTAATGAAACTCAAAAGTTACTGCCCTCAGGTGCTACTCAAGCAACGCAAAATAATTTCTTTTCTGGATTTTTGGGAACACTAGGAATGATTGCTCTAGGTGGAGCTGTAGGATTTGCTCAAAGTAGGTATGGCTACGGCTTAGCAGCAGCAAGACCAGGACTAAATGGCTCTCCTGCAATTGCAGCGATACCAGTAAGGTTGGGAAGACCCGCAACCCCAGCAAGACCCGCAATTACTCTTAGGGACGAATGGATTAGACCTGCGGGAGCAAAAGATGCTTTATTCGGTGTAGGAGGTTTAGCACTTGGTTTGGCATTTTCAAATCCTTTATTCGGTGGAATAGGAATTGGTACAATATTAGGTAGAATTATAAACCAACGCTATAGGGGAGATGATCAAGGTCGTGGTCGTTATCGACTTTGGTAAAAATAAATTTTAAAATTAAAATATGTTAGATAAATTTAAAAATAAAATAAACGATTTTGTAGAAGGTCAAGCTAATAAAATCGAAAATAAGACTCAGCAATCTTTTAAAGAAGCAGTAGCTTCAGGCAATCTTATTCAAGCTATGAATTTAGCTACAGTGCTTAGACAGCAAGGTAATGTTGAAGAGGCAATAAATGATTTAATACTATCCCAAACACATCCTACAATAACCAACCTATCCGACCTCCAAAAAGCCGTTGCCGAGCTAAAACCAGCAAATAGATTTCAGTCTCCATGGGGAAAAAAAGAAGCACTAAAACCATTATCAATAACACCAGAGGAAGAAAACGGTCTGGAAAATTTTGAAACTTTCGAAATATTTGCTGCAGCTGACTCAAAACAAATACCTGATAAATCTCATGAAAATCAAGATGCCCATTTTGAAGATACGGAAGCTGGAATTTTTATTCTTGCTGATGGGGTAAGCACTTTTCATGAAAATAAAGATGGCAAAGTTAACCATCCTAACAATATTAGCAAGGTTTCAGGTAAATTAGCTGACTGGACAGTTAAAGAACTTACTAAAAAAATACGAGATCTAAAATTAAAAGAAAACGATCCTGCTAAGCTAGAATATGCAATAGGCCAATTTGTAGCAAAAGATCTTAAAACTAGCGCAGAAAATTGGCTAAACAACAAGTCCAATAATCCAAAATCAGAAAAACCTGTTAGCACAACCCTCAACATTATGGTAAGGTGTGGTGACAACATGATTGTTCTAAATATTGGTGACAGTATAGTTTTACACAAAAAAAACACTGGTGAAATTGACCTTATTACTGAAGTTCATAGTTCTGGAATCAATTTCTTATCTAGGTATCTTTATAATGACACAACTTTTTATCCAAGCTTAACAGATGATGAAAAAAATAAACAAAGAAATAAAGTTATAAAAACTGCTGAGACTTTGCTATTTAAATATCCTGAAAAATTAGACGGTGATGACTTTGATGACAGCAAGTTGGAACCAGATGAGACAGAAGCTTTAGATTATGTAATTAATAAACTTATCGAGCCAGATCGTTTTGATGATATAAAAGACCATTTGATAGAACAACATAATGCTTCTGGTACAGCAATATCCAATTTAACAAAATATAAGGTTGCTTTAAGATATATAAGAAGTTATCACAACCCACCACATTATAGTGCTGCTGCACTAAACAGATATTTTCCAAAATACGCATCTCAGGTATCTTCATCTATAATCGACATATCAGACGGTGATAAAATAATTTCGGCTAGTGACGGAATAGAAAATATTGGATTTAAAGATATTTTAGAATTTACCAATAGCTCAAGCTCAAATCTTAAAGAAATTGCTGAAGAGCTTGTAAAACAAGGCCAAATAACAAAGCCGCACGACGACTGTACCGTCCAAGTCCTAGAAATCAAAGCAATAACTCCTCCAGTAACTCCTTCCTCGCCAGACACCCTAGATCCCGTTGAGCAAGCTATTATAGTTGAAATTCATAATTGTGAATTTACCTTAGATGCTGGGGTAAAAGCCCAACCAGATCCCGAGCAAGCAAAAGAAATTTATTTGAAAGTGAAGGGAAATTCAAATTTTATTAATTCTGACAATAGCATAAATTTAGTTAACCTTAAAAAGAGTTTTAATACATATGCAGAAGCAACATTATTAGATAGTGCTACATTCAATATAGACACTTTCGCTGATTCATGGACTCCTGATGATTATTTATAGATTAAATAAAAAATTAAGTAAAATTCTATGGAACAACCAAAAATTGAATCAGAAAAACTAACTACTAAGCTCTTAAATAGTCCAAAATTTACAGCCATTGAAGCTGCCCAAAAAAAGAAAGCATTTAATATAGCTAGAAGCGGTGATCCAGATCTCGATAAATTTAATAATTTAAAGCAAAGATTTTTGAAGATTTTAAATGGTGATAAAATAGTTTCTACACAGCTCGGGACACCGTTTGATATTTTTGTATCAAGATTAAGCGTTCCTGATATTACTAGGACAGTTTTATTGGCGGTGATTATGGGAAGTAACTCAAGTTATAGAGAATATTTTGTTCCTTTCGTTACAGACCCCAACCCAGACAACCGAGCCAGAAATATCCTAATCCTCCTAGACTTTGCCGAGGCTGTGATGGCGAGCGATTCTCAAGTAGATAGCTACCTCGCCTACCTAGCCAAAAACCAAACTCCACCCCTAACATTTAGTGAGTGGCAGAAAAGTCTGAGTTCAGCTCCAATAGGGTCTCCGCAAGCTATAATTCCATCAGCCCGAGAAACAACTCTAACTCCCGATCAAATCACACAATTTCGTAATTATGTAACTCGTAGGTTTATTTTTGAAGAACCTGGGGGACAAATTCCGCTGGCAGATGCGATGAGAGCGGCTGGATATACAGATCTAAGCAAATTCATAGACTTCCTTATTAAAAATACAAAATATCACATTGGAAAAGTTGGGGAAGATAACTTAAAAAAAGAATTATTTAAACTTAGAGTTGAAAGCACGCCCGCGATTATAAATTTATCCCAATATCAATTAAGAAGCTAAAAATATGAAAAACGAGTTACCATTCAACAGTTCTGAACAGGAAAATGAAAAATTTTTTGTCGATAGCGTTTTAGACTTTGCCCAACAAAAAGTCTATGAGTCAACACGAGGTAGTAAAGAAGATAAAGAAATTCGTAAATTTTTAATGACTGTTTTGAATCAAATAAACAACAACAATTTAAGTGAGTTAGCTGCAGTCAGAGAAGCTGCTAATCTTTTGAAATCTCCGTACACTTTTTACAACATTCTTTCTGGGAGTTCTGTTGAACGAAAAAGTTTAATTACCTCACTAATATCAGCTGGAGTCTTCACTAATACTGAAGCTACAAAAATTGAAGAGTCTGCTAGAAAATTTGCGGAAAAAATAAAAACTAATTTGCAGGGACTTAATGTAATTGACGATAATGGCAATGTTAACGGCAAAACAGAAGACGAATTAAGAAAGATAGGTGGAATTATTCAGGGTACTCCAGACATGACACCTGAAGAAATTAGAAAAGAAACCATAAATAGACTGCCGCCATGGGCGTTAGGTTTAATATCAGCATTTGCAATTATGGTTACAGTTAGTATGGGAGCTTACCTTAATGGTTTAAGATCACCTGAAAACTCGACTACACCACCACAAACAAATCCCACCGAACAACAAAAATAAAAACTAAACACTTTGCCGATATGTTGGCAGAAAAAATACCAAAAATAAAAAGAGGAGAGCCTGAATTAGAACCACCAGTCGAACAAAAAGATGATGAAATGGTAGAGTTTGGATTTAGAAATATCCCTATCCGATCGGATCAAGAGGATCATCTAAACGAACTGGCAGCAACTCAAGAAAGTACCTACAACTTTGAAGATCCTCACGGTAAAATAGCTCAAACCCAGACTTTTCTTTTGACCAATTTTTTGGCTGAATTGGAGCAAGGCAAGCGTAGAGACATTCGAGTAGCTTTGATACTAGATTATCTAAGCAGCGTTTGGCTGACTTCTAAAGATATGGCTGGCAGTACAAAAGTTGACCATAGAGAGTTGTTTTCTGTTCGTGCAGTACCAAAAGCTGATTCTGATGGAATTTTTAATAGGCTTTTAGATCATTACAGTATCCATGAAGAAATAAGAAATGATCAACAAACACATCGTTACGAGATAGACTTGCAATCCAAAACAGACAATCTTTTGCTCAGGTATGTTTCACCTTCTGGTGTAACTTTGGTAAAATATATTATTGAGAATTTCAAAGAAGAAATATATGTTTATCTTCTGAATTTGATAAAATGGGAGAAAGAGCTTTTGTACACCATGAACCCAGGTGTAGATAACGAGCGAGAAAAGTTTTTTTGGGCAAGATGGAGAGATAAGTCTTTTTATAATGAATTTATTCAGCTAGTTGTTGTTTTGCATAGTTTGCTGGGTTACTGTGATTTGTACAAAGATTTTCCAGAGTTGGTTATTTTTGAACAAGATAGGCACTTAGATGGATACAACGGAGTCAATCTCAATAAGCAATTTTTTGCTGGAAATTCTCCTTATAGTCAGCAGTCGCTTGCAGCTCGAGCAGAAGTAGTCAACTCTCTTGATACTCTTCGTGAGAAAATTTTAGCTAACCTAACCCTTTCAGAAAAGGAGCTTCTAGAAGATAGACTTCAGTCAAAACCAGTGGAAGAATTGCCTGTAATTGCAGGAACTAATTCAGCCGAAATCAGACGAAAAGTTGTGGCAAATGAAACAAAATTAACTGA
>JBIKIW010000029.1:0-17579 GCA_044361365.1 Limisphaerales bacterium
TGGTTACACAGAGGAATGAAGTTAGAAAGAAGGAATAAGTTACTACTCAACTTGCTCTACAATTTGAAAGGGTAAAAGTATTAAATCTGACAATTCCATGCCTTAAAAAATGGATATTAACTCGAATTAAATGTTCCTGAGTTAATTTTGCTGTTTCCTACATTTGTCCAATTTGATCCGTTCCAATAAGCTAATGATTTTCCAGCGTTTGATGGTGTCCCTACAGTGTTAATTGCTCCAGTACCTGAGGAAGATTTAAAGGTTGTAGGTCCACTTAAAATACTCATCTTAGAATCGATAGCAAAGTTTTGAGAGAAAGATATGTTTTGAAGATTAAAGTAATAACCATCATATTTATTAGCATCAGTTGATGATCCCGTTATTCGAATAGCACCTTGGTATAAATCTATAGTAGCATTTGTTAAATTTGGCTGAATCCAGTAGTTGTTACTCAGGACGGTGCCTGAAAAATCATCAAAAAAAAGTAAAAGTATTTTTTGGGTTTGACGCTAAGGTTTTAGTGGTATCTCCATATGTCATTTTTAGTTGGCTTGAGCCAATTGGCAGGTTTGGCACTTTCACCCAGAAGCGAGTTTTGGTTGTGCCACAACCATCTTCCAGCCAATAGGTAAGTTCAGAATATTGATCACTAAATCGAAGATCCCCACAATCAGCTTTTAGCTTTCCTGTTTGAATTAAACTTGCGGTATCCACCTCAATAAGTAGCGGGTAATCAGATAATTTGGTTGAGTTTGTATTTGAAATAGTTATATCTTTTGAATAAGTTTTTTTGTTACTAAAACCTGTTCCAGTTATTGTGATAGCTGTGTTACCTGCAGTTGGTCCGCTAGTAGGGGAAACTGACGAAATGTTTGAGCTTGAAATATTAATCGATCCAATCTTAACCCAATCCGCACCTGATAATTTTACAAACACATCTTGAGTAGCAGAGGTGATATTTGGTAAATTTAGGTTAGACCAAATTGCTGTGGTTAAATGGGTTTGATAATTGGTTTGATTAACACAGGTTGATTCGCTACCACTTCCTATTTTTATACCAAAATCTGATCCGATCTTTCGACCAAAAGGAATATTTGCAATTGTGCAGGTTGCATTTGCGGCTAAATTGTTACAGGCTGCAGTTAAGCTAACTAGATCTTTTGGCAAAATTAAAGCTCCAGCTACAAATGGTAGTTTTCCATATTCGATAGCTCCACTGTCTGGTAGATTGATTGGTGCCATTGGGGCATCCATATAAGGTGAGCCTAGATTTTGCCCTGCATCAATTCCTGGAGAATAACTCTTTAAATTTAAATTGCCAGTACTTGGATCAACGTAGCTTGGATTGGTAAAATTATTTTCACTAATTGCTCCTTTTGAAGTATTAATATCAAATTTGTCAGCTAGGTTATTTTTGTAGATTGTACCATTAAGATTTTGAGGACGCCCTCGATAGTCGGCTTTTGCATCTCCGCCAATATTACCCGAAACAGAATTATTATAAATAAAACGGTTAGCTTGAGCGGTCTCAGGGTATTGAGTAACCACCGTTCCGTTTGTACCGTATGAAAAAATTCCGTCGTGTGAAGTATTCCAAACAATATTTCGATATACTTTGTAATTATAAGTGTCATCATCTAAATAAATTCCAAAACCTCCAAAATAGCTGGAGTTGTTATCGAGTTCGGCATAGTTATCATGAACGTAATTGTAGGCTATTTCTGCACCTTTCCCGTCAGTTCCCCAAGTGTAAATATTCCCAAGATCGTTTATTTGAAGATGAGAATGGTAAACATCGTTGTATATTACGTCGCCAATAACAGGATCAATAATATATCTACCCGTGTTAAATATAGTGTTATTTTGAACCAAGTGTTTATTCGTGCCTCCTTGATTATTGCTCGCACTTACTGCGACATCGCTTCCCATATAGGCTACGTCGTGAATTACATTATTTATAATCTTATTTGAACTAGTATTATCTGCTACAGAAATCATTGAACCTGCACTATAGGCAAAATAGCTATCTTTAATTGTGTTGTTACTTCCTTTTATTTCCAAACCTCTTGTTCCTTGCCAGTTTAGCCACATAGGTCGAATTTCCTGAAAATGCCATAAATACTGAAGTTTAATATTTTGAATCAAGCTGTTGTTGGTATTTGAATCGGTTTTAATACCACCTGCAAAAATTTCTAAGCCATCAATTGTGGTGTTACTTTTTCCTGATAGATCAAACGCATACGCTCGCTTTCGGGCTTCAATAACTGAATTTGAATTTATAGGGTTGCTTCCATCTGGCATCATCAAACTCAGCACGTTGTCTTTCCAAAACCATTCACCATTGTTATCGAGGGCTGCTAGTTTTCCCCAAAGATAAAAATAATTTCCTTTTCGAGGAGTGTAGTAAAGACCGTTATCGCCTTGTTGATCTGTGCCTAACGTAGTCTGATCACCAGCATCAAGATTACAGGCAAAACTTACTTCTGTTTGGGTTTGAGTACCAACATCACAGGTAGTATGAATCATATTTGTACCAACTCCAAAATTTATTTTAGCACCATTAAACAATCCGCTCGGAACATTTTGTAAATCTGAATCTAAATAGGTTGCACTGTGTGCTTGTAGGTTTGTTGCAGAATCGGCTCTGGCATCATCTTCTCTGACTCCAGCTTGGTTGGTAATATTTGTAACATTTTGAATAGGAATATTTGGCCACCTAGCTTCGACCATCATTTTTCCATCTACAAAAATTTGATTATTTGTGGTTTGTTCCCATGTTCTTACATTCATGTTCCAGTTCATGGTAGCTTGATAAATATTACCACTGTAGTTTGAAAATGAATTGTTTGGAATTATCTCATTTCCTGAAATTACGGCTTTTTCGTTGTTGTAGTTTATGAAAGTTACTCCAGAATTGGCAGGAGTTACAGTTTCTCTGTAGGTTCCAGCTCGAATTACACAGCTATCTCCAGACACTGTCACGCTCGCACATTTTTGAATTGTTTTGAAAGGCAATTGCAATGTTCCGGCATTGGAGTCGTTTCCGCTTGGGCTAATGTAAAAAATATTAGCTGAGGCGAATGCGATAGATGAATTTTTCCCAAGTAGAACAAACGAAAATACCATTGAAAAAACAAACAAAGCTATTATTAATTTTTGGCTTAAAAAATTTCTTTTTACTATATTTTGATGTAATTTCATAAGAGCTAACATTTATTAAATATGCTTCATATTTTCATTTAAATCAACTTAAAAAAGGTTTTTGATTATAATGTTTTTTTGGGTAAATTGATTTCTGCTTCTTTGCTAAAAAACTCAGAGTCAGTCTTTTCCACAACGGGAATCGCTTTTTGAACTAACTCAAGACCTTGCTTGGTTAGGGTTATTTTTTTAACTCTTGTGTCAATTTGACCTTGAATTCGACTAACTAATTCTTTCTTTTCTAAGATTGAAAGCGTACTAGAAATTTGCATTTTATCAATTTTTGAGTACTTTGCAATATCTTGTTGATTTATTTCTGATTTGGTTTGAGATAACCAGTAAATTACAGCGAGAACCACAAACTGCATATGAGTAATTTTATACGGACTCAAGCTTCGATTTATGAGTCTTTGCCAAGTCATTGTGGTCTGCCAAAAAACAAAACCTGTGCTTTGAGCTGGGTTATTAAAATTAGAAACTGTCTTACTATTCATAACCAAATTACTTTTTTTCAGCCATCAAAATTAGCTTTTCTACTGCACCTGGCAACCCTTTGGCAATATTTCTACCGATCAAAAATCCAAACAAAAAACTTAAAAAACCTGAAATCTGGAGCTTGTGAGTAATTTCAAAACCACCTTTAGCTTCTTTCAAAGTGTGAATAAAATCCATTTGGCAAAAAGGCAATAAAGTTGTGTCTGTAAAACTCTTTAAATAAGTACATTCTGTCATCACAAATTCAGCTTTTGGTCCATTTTTAGGTTTCAAAATTCCCTTACTTCCAACTACAAAATCACCAAATATCTGAGATTCCAAAACATCATTATCCCATTTATTCCAATTCTCAACATCACTCCAAATTTTCCAAACCTGCTCTTTGCTCGAAGTTGTTTGTCGTGTTGTTGTTGTAATAAACATAGTAAATGGTTTTATAGTATAATATTTTACTATTTGTCAAAAATATATATTTACACCTTTCAAGTCAGCCTCACCCCTCCAACCCCTCAATCTCAGTTTGCACTTCCAGCCACCTAATTTCTTTGTGATTGATAGTCGTCTGGTTGTTTTCCGCATCAACTCCATTTGCGACTAAATCTTGAAGACTGCTAATTTTTTTCTCGAGTTTAGAAAGTTCTTTTTTGAGTTCATATAATTTTTTTCGTGCTTCTTTGTCTGGAGATTTTTTGCCATTTTCATCGTATTTTTCTTCAATTGCAACCTTTTGATTTCCACCAAATTCTTTTTCCGCCTCCTCTTCAAGTTGCCAAACATAATCCTCGTAAGTTCCCAAAATTCGCTTTATATTTCCGCTCTTAACCTCCATAATTTCATTGGCAATTAGGTTCACAAAAGTTCGATTGTGACTCACTACAATTACGGTTCCATTAAAATTCCCAAGAGCTTCTCCCATCGCTTCCACCGTTTCAAAATCCAAGTGATTCGTAGGTTCGTCGAGCAAATAAACATCCGCTTTGGTCAGGAACATTCCCGCCAAACAAAGCCTCGCCTTTTCACCTCCACTCATAACCCCGATTTTTTTGGAGTAATCATCTCGTTTAAATAAGAAATTCCCAAGGACTTGGTAAATTTGCTCATCTTTAATTCCAGCTACAGCCATGTACCTGATGTAACTTAAAATCGTATCTTCAGGATCAAGTGCCAAGTTTACATGTTGAGCGTAAAAGGCAACTTTTAGGTTTGACCGCCACTCGGATTTGCCAGCTAAAGGTTTTAAACTTCCTGCAATAGTTTTGAGTAAAGTACTCTTCCCCTGCCCGTTATCCCCCAAAATTGCCACTTTTTTGCCTCTTTCAATTTCAAAATTAATTCCACTTCCAACCACCTTATCTGGGTAACCAATTACCAAATCCTTACACTCTAGTCCAACTCCTTGCTTGGCTTCCACGGTAGGAATATGCATTTTGACCGTCGAAAAAGCTTTGTTGATTCCTATCTTTTTGGCGTCCAATTTGGTAATTTGTTTGAGTTTGGATTGGGCTGAAGCTGCCATACTCGCCTTGGCACCAAACCGATCCACAAAAGTCTGCAATTGCTTTTGCTTTTTCTCGATATTTTCGTTTACGCTGGCGGCCAATTCTTTTTGTTCCTCTTTGTATTCCAAATATTCTTCAAGTCCTTCTGGGTGTAAAAACAACTTCCCATGATCCACATCAAGCGTGGAAGTACAAGTTTTTTTGATAAACTCACGATCGTGTGTGATTACCATAAAAGCACCCTTAAATGTCTTCAAAAACTGCTCGAGCAAAATCAAAGTCGATAAATCCAAATAGTTGGTCGGTTCATCTAAAAGCAACAAATTTGGTTCAAAAAGTAGTGTCGCCGTAAGTTTTACCCGCATCTGGTAGCCTCCAGACAAATCCCCGATTAGTCCGCTTAATTTTTCATTTTTAAGCTGAAACTGACTCGCCACCTTTGCACACTCCCACTCAGGTTTGCCGGTGTATCGCTCCAAAAACCCAATCACGGTTTCATCGGGCGTGAACGGATCATTTTGAGGAATATAACCAAGCCGCAAATTCGGCATTTTCAAAATCTCCCCAGTATCAATTTCTTCGTCGCCAGTAATCATCTTAAAAAAGGTGGTCTTTCCAGCTCCATTTCTACCCACAACTCCAATCTTTTGCTTCTCCATAATCGACACAGAAGCCGAATCCAAAATCACCTTTTCACCATAACTTTTACTCAAATTTCGTACCTGCAGAAGCATCTTTTCAGCCATAAACTAAAGTATTTCGTCAGGTTTTGGGTAATGTCAATTTGTCATTTAATTTAAGCTTATCAGATTGTAATATTGATTTTGTATCATCAAACAAATCTTTTGGTATACCGTGAATTGTAATTTGTGGTATAGATCTTAACTCTTCTTTGTAAGAAGCATCATATTTTCTTTGAATTCTCCTAATAGTTTGTTTTTTACTTCTTTGAATAGATTTGGTAACATAATAGCCAAAATACAAAAATATTAGCAATATAGTTGATATATAGATTATTATACGGACACCAAAATCAGAAATAAAAAGTGGAATCAAACTTTGTATCCGATCAAAATAACCAGCAGCTATATAGAAAAATACCAAGAATATAAGCAACATTGTCGAGACTTTCAGCATCGGTATAATCCATGTGAGAGGTTGTTCAATATTTTCTACTGATTCTAATGATTCGTTCATTTTCTTCTTATCCAAATACAATTCTGTAATAGATTTACCAATTTCATCGCTTAGCAAGTCTTTTCCATTTGACTCGTCGATAATATCTTTTATCTTTAAATTAATAACCTTTGCAGCTGATGAGTTTGCCCTAACTGTTAGGTCTTCTATATCTTCATTGTCTTTTTTATCATCTTTACTAGGTAAGTTTTCTGCCAAGTAAAGTAATAATTCTTTGATAGCTGAGGGTATGTCTGACATTTGCTTAATCTCTAAACTGTTTTAAAATTAAAGATTGGGTAAGCAAGGAGTCGTATTTTGGATTCTGATAAACATGTGCTAAAAGAGTTTTTAGTGGTAAAGAATAAAAATAAACTACTTGTGATAGAATTTTTAATAACTTATCATTATCTAAAACACTTTGATCAATTTCATCTATTTTAGCTTTCAAAGTTTGAGATATTTTATAATTTTTTCCATACTGGGATGATTCTTCTTCTATTTCACCATCTTTTATTAGTCTTTTAGTTAAAATAGTTAAATCCTTTGAAAATGGTCCGTAGTTATCAGGTCTGTATACAAAAGGTTCTTCATTAACAATCCGCTAATTGATCAAACTTTGATACTCTTCAAATTCATTTTGTGCAATAAATATAAGCTTTTGCAGTCTTGTTATGTACTTAAAAGTTTCATATTCAAGTCCACTAGTTTTTGACTCTCTTGATCCACAAACCAAAAGAACTAGTCTCAAAAAATCTTTGTTTCCGATTTGCTTTTCTTTCATTTTTTGTAGTGTTATTTTAGGCATTTCGTTTTTTTCTGTTGTTAAAGTTTAGTCAAGTATTAAAAATAAATTTAGTGCAAGTATTTTATTCTCCAAACCCAAGCGGTCAGTCTCTAACTCTCCCCCAAATGAGCTTTAAACGACTGATTGATTGTGGTCATAATTCCAACATTTTTAACGGTAATTTGTAGGAATTAGCAAGGCATTTTGCCAAAAGATTTAGATTTATTTTGAGTTATTTTTATGAATTATATCTTTATGGACGAAAGCGGAGACCTTTCTTTTAACCTAGAAAAAGCCAAAACTAGTCGAAATTTTATTGTTACTTTTTTGGTCGTAACCAGCCCCAAACCATTTGAAAAACTTATCAAAAAAACCTTTGCCAAACTCAAAAAATCTCAAATAAAAGCACTCGGTGGAGCTTTACACGCCTATAAACTTTTACCCAAAAACAGGATTCAAATCTTACATCAACTGATCAAACTGGATTTTCAAATAATGACAATCAAATTAAACAAATCTAAAGTTTATTCCAAGTTGATAAATGAAAAACAGGTTTTGTATAATTATATAACCAACATTTTAATTGACAGGATTTTGAGCAAAAAACTAATCAACACAACTGACGACACTTGCCTAATAGCTTCCAGGAGGGAAACCAACAAATTTTTGAATCAGAACTTTTGTAATTATTTAGAAAACAGCTCTAAAAAGAGCCACAACACAAATATTAAAATAGAAATAAAAACCCCTCACGAGGAGAAGTGTTTGCAAGTTGTAGATCTTTTAAGTTGGTCAATTTTTCGCAAAGTTGAACACTCAGATGATTCTTATTATGAAATCTTAAAATCAAAGTTAGTCGAAGAAAATTCTCTCTTTAAATAGCAAAACCTTGAGTGCTATTCGAGGAACCGTACGGAGCCCCACACTCAAGGAATTACTTACTATAAATCAAATGTAGCGAATATTTTTTTGTTTGTCAAAATGATTTACCTAAAAAGACTCATTAATCGTGGTCATATTTCTAGTATTTCAAACCTACCCAATAAAACTCTGTCTCAAAACCTGATCAATATCTTTGATAAATTGTGAGTCTGGGGCGTAATCAACATCCAAAATTACATTATAAGTCCACACAACAAAACCATCTTTGGACTGTCCAACATAATTTGGCACGCTACTAACTGGAAAATTTGAAACTAATATGTTCGATGGTCCGCAATCTGCTATATTTGAATACTGGATTCTAGTTTTATCTGGAGTAATAAACTTCTTTAAACCATTTGGGAAAGTTTCTAGCTCATTCCACTCATCAATACTCTCACAGCCAAAACCACCGTTCACTATAAGACTCCTGATTCTAAAACTATTATTTCCTTTAGAGAGTTTGATTTCTCTATCTACTAAATAACCTTCATAACCCGGACTTTCTACTGCGAATGTTTCAAATTTCCAACTGCTGTCATAAACTATTTTGAGATTAGGAAAATACGAATTTGTGTAAGGTGAGCTATTGGTTTGAACTGGAGTCGTTGAAGTTACCGCTGATGAGTTATTTTGAGTTGAAATAGCTCCTATTGAAGTTTGAGTTGAGGAAATTAAACTGCTTGAAGACTGACTGCTTTGCAAGCTAGAACTTACAGATGAGGGATTTGAAGAAGTATTAGATGGGGTCTAATTTGCAGATTTCTCAGAACCATTTGAGTTTGATTTTTTACCTGAGATTGTAGCAAAAGCTACTACACTTGTGGTTAAAAGTGAAACTAAAGCAATGCTTGAAATGATTATAATATTTCTTTTATTTAGGTGTTTTTTGAACATAGTCAATCCGTGCAAAACTAAATGCAGTCTATCAAAAGTTATACCAAAGCAATTTACCGAAAATAAACTCCTGAGATGAATTTTAACAACCTCAAAAGAATTTTCTTATTTACAAAAATTTTAAAAAAAACCAGCGTTCTCACCTATGCAAAAAATCAACAAATCCAAACAAGAATGGGAAAAAGAATTGCCCGCCGAAGTATTTCAAATCGCTTTTGAAGAAGGCACAGAACGAGCTTTTTCTCACCCACTTTACCAAAACAAAGAAACAGGCACTTACAACTGCCAAGTTTGCGGACTAGACCTTTTCACCTCCGACACCAAATACGATTCTGGCACCGGTTGGCCAAGTTTTTATAAGCCAATTAGCTCAGACCGAATCACTACCAAAACTGACACCAAGCTTTTTACACCTCGCACAGAAGTTAGTTGCAGTCGCTGCGGAGCTCATTTAGGTCATGTTTTTAACGACGGGCCAAACCCGACAGGTCTTCGGTATTGCCTCAACGGAACAGTTTTAGATTTCAAAAAAGAATCTGAGAAAGAATAAATTGACACCAACTCGTAGATTTGTGAGGCTACCAAAATGACCGACCAAAGTATAGAAAAATCACCGTTTAAATTCTGCCCAATTTGTGGAAAAGAGAAGTTAGAAAAAATACGAGACGGTTTGATTTTGTGCCAAAATTGCAAGTTTGAATGGTATCAAAACCCAACTCCAGCAGCCAATGTGATTTTAACCAATTCTAAAGGTGAAATTTTACTTGGCAGGCGAGCTCACAACCCTAGAAAAGGTGCTTGGGGAACAATTGGTGGGTTTGTGGAAGTTGGAGCTGACCTTGAAAATAATCTGCTAAGAGAGGTAAAAGAAGAAATCGGAGTTGAGCTAGAAATGTCTCAGATTAAGTATTTTTGCTCCAATCACGATCGCTACCAGTATCAGTTTTTGAATTACCAAACTCTTGGAATTTTGTTCACAGCAGTTTTGACCGACAAACAAATTAGCAAGATGAAACCGCTCGATGATGTTAGTGAAATCAAGTTTTTTGACCCAAAAGATTTCCCCTGGAAAGACATCGCCTTCGAAAGCGGAACCCAAACTTTGCAAAAATTTATCAACCAAAACTACTGGCACGACAAAAGCCTAAGTGAATTACGCACTGCCATAGACTCTTTTGACCAAGAATTATTAAAAACTTTAGCCAAACGGCAGCAAGTTGTAGCCCAAGTTGGCAATCTCAAAAAAACCATAAAAATGGAACCCCACGATCCAAAACGCTGGCAAGAAGTAGAAAATAATATTCAAGCCACTGCGAAAAATCTAAACCTAGACCCAGAAGTAATCCTCAAAATTTGGGAACTGATTCATTTAAATAGCCTTAGGATTGAGAGAAGTTAACCAGAGTTATTTAACCACAATTTGCACTTCACCATCTCCACTTAAACCATCTTCATCTATAACTTCACAACTAACCACAAAATCACCTTTTTTAAAAGCCTTGTTCAAAGTATTTTCAGTTGAAAGACTTTCGGCTTCTTGAATTTCTCCAGTTTTTTTGTCTAAAACCTGCCAAGAATAGTTTTCGATTTTGGAATTAGTTTGAGTGTTGGCGGTAAAAGTCCAAAAGCCTTTTTCTTTATCGTCAAAAATTTCAATCTCAACTTTGGGAGGTTTGGCAACTGGCAAAATGTCTTCCACAGTAAGCAACAAAATATTGTAATTATCATTCACTTTAAGGTCAACCACTTCGGCAAAAGTATCTTTGGTAAAGCCAAAAGCAACAATAATTCCGTCATATTCAGCCAAATTCACTTCACCTTTTTGAATTTTAATCGTCAGATTATCTTTTGGTTTGAGACGACTTTCGTTTTCACGGCGAAACCTACGAATTGCCGAGATCAAATTATCCAAAGTGTTACGATCCACCTTTTTACCCCATCGCTTCACGCTAATTACCGAGTGGTCATTGAAAATTCCATCAATACCTTTGTCTGCTCCTTTACCTTCTTTGCTAAGTTTTCCACCCAATTTGGTAACCATCAATTTTTCAAATTCAAAATCATCCATCGTTCGTAGTTTGTCGTAGTCCCATTTTTTGGTTATCACAATCAAAGAATCGTGAGTATTGTTAAACAAATCTTGGTTCAGAGCCAAGCGACTTTTTGTAACTCCCAGAGCAACAGGACTTTGGTCGATACCAATAAAATTTCGCTTCAGCTTGTCCGCAACCACAATCGTTGTTCCGCTTCCCATAAAACAATCCAAAACAGTGTCTCCTTCATTAGAACTTGCCAAAATAATTCGCTCCAAAAGCTTCTCCGGTTTTTGAGTTGGGTAACCTGTTCGTTCTTTCGCTTGAGGATTGATAACTGAAATTTCCCAACAATCTGGCATTGGCGAACCTTTAGATTCCTCTTCTAAATTATCAGCAAGTCTTTTTCCAAAATCATCAAATTTAGCCTGTTGTTTTTTTCCTTTCCACCTTTTTAAAGTACCTTCAGAAAGTTCAATAAATTGTGGATTAAATTTAGCATCTCTAGTTTTTGTATAAAAGAAAATAATGTCGTGATTACTGGCAAATTGTTTCTGTTGAATTGACCATTTTCTATAATTCCAGACAATCTCATTTCTAAAATTACTAATTCCAAAAATTGGATCAAGTACTTCCACTTGCAAATAAGCCTGTGCCGTCGGATCGCAGTGCAGATACAAACTCCCAGATGGCTTTAGTATTCTATGAAGCTCTTTCACAATCGGATACATAAATTCATGTATGTAGGTCTTCATTCCACCTCGCCAAGTATCTTCAAACTGAGCAAGTATAGTTGCGTTTGACGAGCTTTTGTTGCTCTTTTCTTTTATCACACCACTATAATTTCGATTGCTATTAAAAGGCGGATCGATATAAATCAAATCCACGCTTTCAGATTCTAGTGATTGAAGTATTGGTAAATTATCTCCAAGATAAAGTGTGTTCATAAAAATTAGTGAAAAACAAAAGTATTTTAAACAAACCTAAACCTCTGAAACCTGATTTTTGATATGCTGAATTTTGGTAGCGATTTTGGAATTTTCCTTAGAAAGATTTTCGTTAATCTTTTTCCAAGCGTGCATTACTGTTGTGTGATCTCTCTTAAAAATTTTACCAACTGCTGGGAAACTTAAATCCAAAAATTCTTTGCAGCTGTACATAGCAACTTGTCTTGCAAGAGCGATATTTTGCATACGGCTACTACCTAAAATATCATTTTTTGAAACTCCAAAAACTTGACTAGTAACCTCCAAAACCTGCTCTGGAGATTTGGGAGTGTAGCCAATATTTACCGAAACGGTTGAGCCAAGGCTGCTAAATCCTGATAAAATTTTGTTTAATTCAAAGTCTTCAAAAGGTCTATTTGGAAGTAGCTTTATACGAGCCTCAATTCGGTTAAGAACGCCTTCTAAATCACGGAAGTTGGTATTTACTTTACTAGCAATTTGGCTGAGTTGTTCGTCGCTAAGTGGAAGTCCAAGTTTGCTATTTTTGCGTCTCAAAACCGAAAGCCTATCCTCAAATTCTGGTTTAGAAATATCGATTACAATTCCCCACTCAAACCTAGAAATCAATCTTTCCTCCACAGATCCAAGTGATTTTGGGTGTTTATCTGAAGTAATTACGATTTGTTTGTTGTTTTGGTGGAGTTCGTTGAAGGCGTGAAAAAAAGCTTCTTGAGTAGCCTCTTTCCCTGAAATAAACTGAATATCATCTAATAGTAAAACATCAACTGATCGGTAATATTCCTGAAACGAATTGCTATTTTTGTTTTGAATGGAAGAGATAAAATGATTAAAAAACATTTCACAAGTTGCGTATTTTACCTTCACATTTGGGGTTGTCTCCAAAAATTTATGCCCAATAGCCTGCAAAAGGTGAGTTTTCCCAAGCCCTACTCCAGAATAAACAAAAACTGGATTGTACAAAGTTCCAGGTTTTTGGATTATCGCCTGGGCAACATTTACCGCCAACTGGTTACTGGTAGTTTCAACAAAGGTTTCAAAAGTGTATTTTGGATTTAGATTGTGAATGTTTCCGGAGGGCAAGTTGGTGTTTTTGAGGTTAATTTTTTTAGAAAATTTGTCTAGGTTGATTTTGGTGTCAAGATCTTCTTGTTGGATCGGGAAAATATCTGCTTGAATTGGTTTTTGGTCTGGGACTTTTTCATCAATTTTGTAATCTACGTGAATTACTTTGGGGTAATACCTCTGAATCGCTTCTTGAAGCTGAGTTTTAAATTTGTTTTCTAAGTAGTTTTTGTTGAATTTAGAGGGAACTTCCAAGACAATTTTTCTACCTTGGTTGGTAACCGACACAAAATTGACCTGACTAAACCACGCGTCATAGCTGCTCTTTGATAGAGAATCTTTCAGATTAGAAAGTACCATTTGCCAATATTCTCGCATGACAGCCATGATTTAAGGTGAAAAATCTTTTAGATAATACTATAAAACCAAGCCACACCAAAAAATTTCTGTCAACCACTGTATTTATGAATTTAGAGACTAACAACAGTCTATATTTAGTGGCTAATAGTTTCTTGCCAAACAAACTGTGACACCTTTTCTACTAATTTTGGATGGGCATTGAGGTGCAAACCGTGGTTGATATTTTCAAATATTTCCAAGTGTGAGTTGGCTATTTTATTTTTGACCGAACTAGAGTCTGCAAAGGGTGTGTAAGTATCCTTAGTTCCCCAAAGTATAAGGGTTTTGAGCTGAATTTTAGGCAGACAAAATTGCAAATCTTCGGTCAGGATTTTTTGCATAATCTCTCTTTTCACCCCAGAAGTTTTTTGATAATCACTAGAACCTAAAATACGATACCAGAATTTTTGAAGCAAGCTTTTGAGGCTTGAAATGGGGATAAGCTCAATAAAATTTTTGCTCAGTTTAGTAATTTTGATAATGATTTTTTGTTTATAATTAGGTTTTCTACGTACTATCGCTGGAGCTGCTAAAATTAGACCTTGGATTTTTGAAGATGTATTTTGACTCACCCAAAGTGCCGAAACGCCGCCGCCAAAAGAATGTCCAAAAATAAACCAGTTTTGAATATTTTCAAATCGAGCTTGAATTTGCTGATAAAATTCATCAAGCCAGTAACTATAATCCAAAACTCCCCAAACCGAATCCGCATCGTCCGATTTTCCAAAGCAAGGCATGTCTGGAAGAACTGATAAAAATCCATTTTCGCTCAATTTTTGACCAACCTCAAGCCAACTTTGTGACCCAAGCTGATTCCAACCATGCAAAATCAAAACCCCCGTACGAGCTTTTTTTTGATCACCTAAACCATGGTAAAAAGTGTTAACTTCTTTAATCTTCAAAAAGTTTTGACTCATTTTCCCGACAATTGGTAAATTTCTAATTTTGGGCAAATTTTCAGGATAAAGTTAGAAGTAAATTTGTATAAATCGAAAATCTACAGTTATTATACGTTACAACTTACTATAATAATTTAGCTGTAAGAATAAACAGCGTTGTTTATGGAGAAGGTGAAACTCCTTTAATGCTTCTGGTTTCTAGATCTATTTATTTAACCTAAGATTTAATACTCCCTAGGTACGCCCATATAAGCTAGAGTATATCCCATCATTTCTGAAAATGGTTTGGAAAGCGTGACTGATGAAAAGTTTTTTACCTCTCCTGGCTTTGGCTCGGACAATTTAATCATTACCAAATATTTGGGATCTTTAGCTGGTGCAAAGCCGATAAATGTTTGATCAAATCTTCCTCTAGCTCTGTTACATTCGTAGCTACAAGGAATCATAACTGGGTTACCATTTTCGTTTAAAACTGGCTTTCCACTACCATCAAGTTGCATGTATGACCTATTCACCTCAGAGGTTCCAGTCTTTGCCGCAACGCTATATCCATCAACTGCTGCTGCACTTCTGCCTGCACTCTTATAGCCTTCATCGATTACAGCTTGCATATAGCCAGTAACCTGCCTGGCAACTGTTGGCGTGATTACCTGTTGTTGAACTTGCTTTGGAATGGAGCTATTGGGTGAAGTTCCATCGTCCACAGTTCCATTTTTATAGACAATTTTATCTACCAAACTAGGCTCTACTAAATAACCACCATTTGCTATGGGTGTGTAAGCTCTGACAACCTGTATTGGAGTGGCTGTAAACCCTTGCCCAAAACCAAAATTTGCATAGCAAAAAGGACAACCTTTATCAGTTTCAAAGTTTTGAATATTTCCTGTTGAATCTCCAGGTAAATTTATTTGAGTTTGTTTACCAAATTTGAACCTATCTTCATAATATTCTTTTAATTTTCTTGCTCCTGTATAATCTACAATGTCCGCAATTCCAGTGTTAATTGAATCTCTAATTATCTCTTTGAGACCAATTTGACCAAGGCCTATAAAACTAGTATTATCAGAGTTACGAACTGTCTGATTTGCCTTACCATCAACGGTAGGGTAAACCTTTCCACTTGCTGGATAATCTGTAAAAGGAAAATCAGGAGCAATTCCCTTACGGACATCATTTTCAGTATAGCCTGATTGATAGACATTTAAAGCTGTGGCTACAGTTATAGGTTTCATTACTGAGCCAATATCATAATCTACATTTGTGGCTACATTCCTAAAAGAACTGGGGTTTTCTGCCCAATATTTTTGATAATCATTTGGGTCGTAATTTGGATAGGAGGCCATGGCTCTAATTTTGCCAGTTTTTACTTCCACTACAATTATAGTTCCATCTTTTGGAGTTCCTGTAGAGTTAGTTTGATCTCGATATGTTTGTTCCAAAATTTGCTCAGCTTTTTGTTGGATATTTTTATCTATAGTTAGGTAAATATCGGCCCCGTTAACAACATTTTTTTCATCTTGTTGAGAAAAACCAAACTTTCTAATTCCATTCACACCGCCAAGTTCAGAACAGTATTTTTGCTCTAATCCATAAAATCCAACCATATATTCGCCTGTGGAAGTTCCTCTACGGTTATTTTCTTCCACCATTGGAAGGCAGGATTTGATTCGAGATTTGATTTCACTTTCAGACTCTAAAAATGGAGGAACATAGCCAATTGTAGCCGACAATAGCTTGTTTTGCGGGTAAGTTCTAGTTTGTTTTTCACTTATACCAAGCCAAGATCCAAAGCTGTATTTGGTATTTAAATCCGAGTTTCTTAAATAAACAACTCCATTTCTTTGCTCTTCAGTAACTCCAGATTTTAAGATTAAATAAGAAGTTGGTTCATCTTTTTGAATTTCATCTTTTAACTTTGATAAAGTTTCTGTGTAGGGAAGGTTTAAGCTGCTAGTTAAATCAATTGCTAAATCTTCTAAATTCACATCTTTTTTAACAATCAGACTTTTTAAAATGCTAGTATCAGCAAAGATTTCAATTTGTAGCTGAGTACTTGTGATGGCGATGTTGTTTTTACCCTGACTGAGATCCCCTATAAAAATCTGTCCTCGCCTAGAAACAACAACTTCACCTTTGGTTTTTTGAGTATTAGATTGAAGGGCGAGCTGTGAATCTACGGCAATTAGTTGTAATTGGGCAAATCGAAAAATAATCACCACAAAAATAATTCCAAAAACTACTTTCAAATAATTTTGCCTCACCGACAAAACCCCAACAGTTACTTCTCCCATTTTCCAAAAAGGTGTAAAAATCAGCAAGAATGGAAAAGTAAAAATATAAACCAAAAAGCCTATTAAAGAAGTAAAAAAGTTTTTTCTCTCCATTATAGAAATTCGCTCTTTTTTAATTTTTAGATTTGATTTAGATTTATTTTTTGAATCTTTGGGCTTATTAAACTTAGGCAATAAAAACTTTAGGTTCGTCCAAAATGACTTTTTTTCGTCTTTCTTATCACCTTTATTTTTAGATAATTTGCGATAATCTGTTTTGTACTTACCTTGGACTTTTGACATACTAAATTTTACTAAATAGAGATCTAAAATTAATCTTTTGCTTTTTCCATTTTAAGTTGTCAACATGCAAGCCTCCGAATTTTTACAAAAACTAAAAGAAACCGATCCTGAAAAACTTTTAGAGATTAAAGGTCTGGGGAAAGTGTTGGTGCAAAACCTAACTGATTTTGTGAATTCTGAGAGATTTGAAAAAATTCAAAATGATTTTTTAGAATTAGAAAAAAACAATCAAGGGCTTCAAATTCAAGTACCAGTTGTAGATAAAAATCTCCCACTTTTTGGGCAAAAAATTTGTATCACAGGCACATTCAAAATTGGTCGAAATGAGATCAAAGATTTACTTGAAAAACAAGGAGCTAGTGTAGTCGGGCAAGTCAGCTCCGCTACTACAATATTATTGGCTGGCGAAGACGCTGGTAGCAAATTAGAAAAAGCCAAAAAATTGGGGATTAGAGTTGTTACTGAGCTGTCAGAAGTTTTGCCTCTAGTTAAATAATTTTTCGAATTTAAATTCTGAATTTAGAGACGCTCCAAACCCACCCCGTCAACCTACGGTTTGTATATGTCAAATTATTCAGTGACAGAATTGAGCTTTTGATAAGGAGTCATGTTGTCTATTCCTTGATGCCTTCTGATATGATTGTAATAGCAACAGTATTCAAACAATTC
>JBIKIW010000069.1:0-4508 GCA_044361365.1 Limisphaerales bacterium
TTTTGAGTTGGTGTATTTTCCAATTTCTTTTTGTACTCATTCCAGCCGTCAAAATCTTTGGTGAAACTGGGTTTTGGAGAGTTTGTTGGTGACATAATTTAGAGGTTTTTAAGGTTTAATTAAATTTCTTGACGGAACAAAAAAAGTTTTGTATAATATTTTCATTAGCCTACTGCGGACGCGGGGGGCTTTTTTATTGCCCAAATTATGGAAAAACCACAAAGTGATCGGGTCTTAAAAATTTAGATTTCAGGATTTCATATTCAACTTCGTTACCTTTGGGCTTAGGTGGTTTGCCTACAATATGTCTGCCAATAGGAGAAACAACCAAATCCGCAAGTTGATTTCCGCTCAAGTTTTCTTTTTTATCTACGAGTTCAAATTCGGTAATATGTTTTCGAACTCTATGTCCTTTATGAAATTTTACCCCGTTTAATTGAAGCTCTATAAATTCTAATTTCAAATTTTCATCTTCAAGAAAACCTCGCTTTTCTGGATAAATTTTACAAGTATTTTGTACTTCACCGCTACAAAAATACAAAACTCGGTTAATCAAATTCTCTAGGGCGATGTAGTAAGGATTATGAGCTTTTATACCATATTTATCTATCAATCTGTCTTTGCGAATGGTGCAAGAGACGATATTGAATTGAGTTTGATCAATCAACTTATTCATTTTTTCATAGAAATTATTTCTAAACTTCTTGTCATCAAATAAAAAGTTTCTATCATCTTTAGACCTCTTTGGTCTGGTAATTTCAGCAGTGTGAATTATAAAATTGTCACTACCAAAAATCTCCATTTTTAACTTTTTAAACTGTGTGTCAAAATTTTGATAATCTTCTGGCTTAAAAATAATTCCAGACAATACAAACACATTGTACTGATTATCTAGTTTAGCAAGGTCAAGGTTGTGATCTCCACTTTCATCAATAAAACAAAGAAGCTCTGACATGTATTTATTTTAAAATTTGTAACTTTCAAGGTTTTAGCAAACTAATTTTTATCTTTTAGATGCCCAAACTCCTCGCCCCAATCAAAAGCGTCGGTGCTGGCAATTTCTGGGTCGCTGATTAGGGAATTTCCCTGTTTGATATTACCCGCCAAAGACTGCATTTTTTTGTTTTTTTGAATGGTTTTTAACCACAGACTGAGTTTGGTGATTTCCACACTTTCGCCATTTAGATCGACTCCATAAAGGTTATTGTGCAAAATATTTTGGTTGATTTCGTATTCGTCATAATCTTTAGCCAGACTCTCGGCAAAGTCATCACCTCCGATTTTGGCAAACTTGTCTTTATCCACAAAGTCTTTGTATTTTTCGCTCAAAACATTGTGTGCTTGGTTCAAAAAAGCTCCGCTTCCGCAAGCTGGATCTAGCACCTTGATGTCAATTCTGTCGGCTGTGATTTTGTCTGGATTTTCTGATAAATATAGGTTTATCACCTCTTCAGTCATGTATTTGGTAATGTATTCTGGAGTATAAAAAACCCCGTCTTTTTTGCGTTTGGAGTGTTTTTTGGTGGTTTCTACTTGCTCTGGGTTTGCTTCGATCAAAGCCTCTGTCTGGTCAATTTTGGCTCGCATTTCCTCCAAATCCGAGATAGATTGCTCAAAAATCCTACCTAAAATATCCAAGCTTAGCTCGTTGTTAAAATCGTATTTGGTAAAAAAGTTAAAAGTATCTTCCAAAATTTGGTCAGTTATGCTGATTTTTTCTAATTCTGGATCTTGCTTAAAAAGCTCTCCGTTGTAGCCAAAAATCTCCGGTTTTATGTTGTTTCTACCAACATCTACAGATTTAAAAATACCTTTAAGAATATACCAAAAACGGTCGTCGTCTTGAGGGATACTTTTGGCAATATTAGCTTGGTCTTTGAGTAAATTTTCGGGTAAAAGTCTGCGACTGCTGGCAAATTGAATAAAGGTGATTTTATCCAAAATAGACTGGGTTTTGGAAAGTAAATTTTTGGCATCTAATTCAGGAAATATGGTTTTTAAATGATTATGAATTACAAAACGGTGCTGCTTAAATCCTGCATAAAATTCATTGGTAATTTGGTCTTTTCTGTCTCTAGTTTTGTCTAAAAGTTTTTCCAAAAATGAAGTTTCGAAGTTGTTTTTAAGCAAATTTTCTTTGGCAAATAAAAAGGCAAACTGTTTCAAAATCTGGTCGTCAACACACAGATCTGACAATAAAAAACCTTGATAAACTTTACGAGTATAGTTGCGATGATAGAGTCTAATTTCTTTAAAATTACCCACAATATACCACAAACAACCGTCAAAACCACTTACATATTCCCAGGCTTGATTTACAGGACTTTTTTTGAGTTGATCTAGGCTTGTATTTGTGCCTTTCCACTCGATTACAACTTCCACTTTTTGATTTTGGGTTAAATTTGAACCTAATCTACCGTCTGGCTGTGTGCTGTCAATTTCAGTTTTTCCTTCAAATCTAAAATTTTCTCTTTCGGTGTAATTTAGGAACTGAAACAAATCTTTGAGAAAAGCAACTTTGTTTTCTTCCTCTTTGATTATCCCATCCCTTAGGTATTGATTTTGGTATCTTTCAAAAAGCTCTTTTAGTTGAGCTAATTGAAGTTTATCAATGGGATATTTGGCAAGTTCTTCCTGAATTACTTTATCCAAAAATAAAGTTTGATGGTCGTTAAACTGGAGCATATCAACTCATAAATCTATTTGATAAAATCCTATTTATAGCAACTATTAGTCTATTAAGTCAAAGCTGAGACTTTTTGATATGGTAAAGTTTACCCCAAACTTTTCACCTTCAACCTTGCAAACTCAAAATTCACAATCCAACCTGTGTCGATCATGGAGGTGTAAAAAGTAGTTTTGTAGATTTTTAGATTAGCATCGTAGAGTTCTGGATAGCCCTTATAAGCTACAACTTTTCGCATTAAATGGTTGTTAATCGTCTCAGCTTTGTTTTTATAAATTTCTTTTTTGGTTATCAAATACAAGTCGGATAAAAGGCAAACGAACTCCGTTGACCAGTGACTCCAAATAGTTCGACCCATATAATCTGGAGCAAATAATTTGACTGGTAAAACTAGCTTTTTAGGGTTTTTGAGAGAATAAAATGGACCTAGAATAGACACTAATTCTGGGTTTGAGATCATCAAATCAACTTGTTCGGTAAGAATTTTGAGATCAGTTTTGTTTTGTAGGTCAAAAAACTGCAAACTATAAGCCACCAAAAAATCGGCTGAATAATTTTCCAAAACCTCTGATTCTTCAGTTAAATCGTTGTAAATCAGTTTGTTTTTCACAAAAAGTTTGATAATATTTTGTTTCAAAATTTCAGGTTTGGCGTATTTTGGTAGATCGTCTTCGGTTATCAAATCAAGCTTTAAAGCCAATACGATGGTTTTCCACATTACCACATTTTCATAAAAACTACTCTGCCGCACTAAACCGTCTCGAATCCCAGAAAGTGAGTGCTTGGTATCCACCACCCCTAGCCTGCTGTTGAGATATTTTATGTGTTTTAAAGTTTTTTCGCGTAAATTTTGAGTGGTGTTTTTAAGCAATTCCTTGGCGGATTTTTGACCTTGCTTTTGAATAGCTTGGTAATTTTTAGAATCACTTTTAAAATCGTTTTGATCTGGATAAATTAGATAATCTAGGGCTAAAAGTAAGCTGCAAAGCGTGTCACTAGGCTTGCTAAAAATGTTTGCCCGTGTAAAAAACTTTCTAAAAAGTGGTGTGATTGTGGTGGTTAAGCTAATATTTTTGTAAAAGCTTAAAGCAAATTCAAGGCTATTTAGATAAACTACAATGCGATTTTTGTAATCTTCTAAGTCAATCGAAGTTTTTGGGTCTAAGGCTTTTGAGTAAAAAAAACCAAGATTTCTGGGGTAAAAACTACTAAAATGATCGCCGGCAATGAGGTAGGTAGTATCTTTTTTAAATCGTTTTTTGATGATCGCAGAATAGATTTTAGGATAATCCTTTCCCCGTCTAATTTTGCCTATTTTTTCAATAAAACTAAACCGCAAAGAGATCAAATAAAGCTCGCGAATTACAAAAAAAATGTATAAAAATCTAAAAACTGGTTGTGGATGTTCGTGAAACTCATTTATCAGCTTTTTCCCCTTAAAAGCATAGGCTGTAAATTTTTTACGAGCAAAAGTAATTCGCTGATGGGGGCTCGAAAAAAAGGCGTAAATAAAGAAGATGGCAAAAAGTAAAAGAAGTTCTACTCTCAGGTTATAAGGCATTAATCATTTAATTTTAAGAAATAAACTTATTTTGGCAAACAAAAGACTAGAAAGAAAGAAATTAGCAGCAAAAAATGATTTAATTTTTAATACATAAAATTTGTTTTTGACTTAAATATAGCTAAATATTTAAACTAAATAGTGGTGCGTCTGGTCTTTGGATTTTTTAAACCTAAATTGCCAATCCTTGGAATCGTACTTTCTGGAGTTGTCGAAGCTGTAGGACAGGAGGTTACAAAGTACAAAGTAGGGGACGAAGTT
>JBIKIW010000070.1:0-4466 GCA_044361365.1 Limisphaerales bacterium
TATTTTTTTATTCGTAGAAAATACCTCGACGCTCTGCGTCGGGGACCCAAAGAATTTTGGGTTCAGGGCTTTGCCCTGGGGTTTGATACCTACAGGGGTCCCACGAAGTGGGGAATCATTCCAATCTGTTGCGTTTGAATCTTCAGAAATATAATATTTGGAGGTTTTTGGATCGTTTAAATCAGACTGGACTTGCTTTCTAAAATTCATTATCAAAACATAAATCTGGAATATGAAAAAACTGAGTACCAAAAGCAGATAAGCTGAAAAGTGATTTGGACTAGAAAATCCAGCTACCAATCTGCAAGTTTTGGAAGTGGCAGTATAATCGATTACATGACAAGTTGGGGCAGCAATTATATCAGTTGATTTTGAGCTATAACCGTAGCCAAGTTTGGAGTAAAAATTTTCTGTTCCAATACTTACGCTGGTCAAACAGATTATCAAACTCCCCAAAAAACCTATATAAATAGGGATTAAGAAAAATCTTTTATCAAAAATCTTTACTAAACTATCTTTTTTTAATTTTACCCAATCTATGCTAATTGCCAAAAAGCCAACCCAAAAAAGTTCAAAACGAAATCCTAAAATGTAATCTCGAAGTGGTATTTGGTTAAATAGTGAAGTTAGACTAATTAAAGCTACAGCTACTAAATAGAGCAGGGTGGTTTTAAATATTTGTAGATTGGTTTGGATTATTTTTGAATAGAATAGGTTAAAAATTCCCCTCTGGAGGGGTGGCAGCGATAGCTGACGGGGTGGGTTTTGGTTTATTAAACTAAACTTTCTACTAAAAAACTCTTTCCCCAAATCAAAAGCAAAAATCAAAACAATCGACACAACCAAGACTTCTTTCCATAAAGCTATTGCTGAAGGAAGCCCAGATTTGTTTATTAAAAACTGCACCAAAATGGTTTGAAATGGCAGAATCAATAAAAGTGTGGCAATTAAGATATTTAAAATAAAATAAAACCTGTTCTCAATATTTAAAGGGTTGTTTGTTAAAAATTCAGACGTGCTTTGGCTCTTTGGTTGGTTATTTTGTTTCATATATTTGATCTTTAAGATCCAAACTCAGCAGACAACCAAGCATTATAAATATGTGGTTTAGATAAACTGGCGAAAAGAAATTCCATTGAATCAAAGCGGTTATTAAGATAAAAGTGAGACTGAGTTTTAAGAAAAGTTCTTTTCGATTGGAAACATTTTCTTTGTAAAGATCTATAAAATTTTTGAAAGTAGAGCTAAAAAATAGATAAACAAAAATCAAAAAAGAAATCAAACCAAACTCAAACCAAACCTCCAAATAAACATTTAAAACAAGCAAGGTTCTAGTTTTTTCGTAGTCTCCAAAAAATGCTAATAAATAACTAGCGACAGTTCCAAATTGCCCAGAACCAATACCGGTAATAACAAACTTTGGCAATAACTGTAGTGCTATATTAAAAAAAGAAGCCCTTTCAAAACTTGTTGCATTATTAAATTCAAAAGTATCTATAATATGGATAACTATACCAGTGACTGTGGACAAAATAAAAGGTGAAAATAAGCTGACAATTCCTAAAACTACAATACTCAAAACCCCAAATCTTGCAATATACTTAAGGATTTTTTTAATGTTATATTTTGTAGCTATCGGAATTATAAACAGAGTAGAGGCAATTAAAGATAACCAACCACTCTTAGATAAAGTTGCCACAAAAACTGCCAGTGCTAGGGCTAAATAACCAATATAAAACCACCGATAATTTTCAATAAAATTGAAGTTTAATTTTTTAATGTTTTTAGTAATAACATTTAGGTCTGTAGCTATCAAGAAAAATATCCCGTAAATCGCAATTGTCAGCCCGCTAGCAAAATAAGAAGGCTCAATAAAAGTTGCATGTACTCTAGGAATACCAAAAATTGCACTCGAATAGCTCTCTCGAATACCAGTTAAATAAAAAGGTAAACCCACGAAATCTCCTAAAAATTGATAAATAGAAAAAAGCAATATAAAACCAAAAACCCAAAGTAAAGCCTTAAAATAAGCAAAGGTATTTTTACTAAAATTAGCTATATAAGTTGCCGTAGCAAAAGAAATTATAGTTGCAATCATGGTTCCCAAAAATCGATTAAAATCAACCACAAAAAACCAAGAAGGGATTGAAAAAATAAAGAATAGCAAAAACCAAATATTTTTAGGGTGAAGTTTTAGAGCAAGTAGCTTTGGATCTTTTTTAAGTAACAGCACGATTAAATTCAAAACCCCAAAACCTAAAAGAGCGTAACCAATTTTAAGGGTTCCAATAGAAGTTGTTATGCTAGGGATTCGTTCAAAGGGTAGGGTAATAATTATTAAACCTGCTATTTTATCCAGCCATTCAAAACGGGCAAATTTGTAGGTAACTGCAAAAACAGAAATCAAAATACAAATCAAAAGTACAGAAAGTCCAATCACACACTAGAAAAAAAGTTTAAGTCTCCAAAATTGGCAAGTTTGGGTGATGAGTTTGTTTTAGAAATTAGTTAAAACCAGAAAGCAGATTAACTCAGCTATAAATACAACAACCATCAAAAAAACTAAATCACACCATCTACCAAATAATACGATCCCTTGCGTTTTACTATGTTTTTGGTATAATCTGGAAAACCTGCGTCTTTGACAATCGTTTCAAACTTTCGAACAAGTAAATCTGTTTGAGTTTCAGTCAGTTTTGGGCATAAATAAAATGCCAATTCAATTTCTTTCAGTCTCTCAAGCATGTTTTGCATCGCTTTTTTTCTTCTTGGTTGATTAGGTTTTTGATAACCCTTTTTCTTATTTAAGAGGCTTGCGTTAGACATAATATTATTGGTCAAAATTGTACTTCCAAATTTAGTTTAACATGATTAACAAAAATGTTCAACTTATGTCAACTTTTTTTAATTAATCCTACATGAATACCTTCACAAACACCCAAATTTCTCTCAAATATGCAGTTTCCAAGGCAGCTGTCACCTACTGGATTCAAGATGCAATTGTAAACAAAAACAATCTTCAACTTCAAAAAAATAAAGAGAGGCTCCAGATTATAGATAACGCCCACAATACCGCCGAGCTAGCTAGACTGGCTGAAGCAGGTAAAAAATTCCGCAGGCACACAGCTCATGCTGAGATAAAGCCAAAACCTGAATTTTATGAGATTTTTAATGATGAAGAGATTGTGAAAATTGTACGAGATTTGGAGGTAAATAACGAAATTAACTTTAAGTTTAGTTATAAAGGAAATGGAGCAAAATTGTGGGATGAATTTTATAATAGTGGTGTTAAATCAGGTGTATATTTAACAGGAGTTAAAGAAGAAAAAATGATTAACGATAGTTTTGATTTTATTACACAAAGAGTATCTAGTAATGTTAAGATCAATATTATTGATTTAGGACCTGGAAATTCCAAGCCACTTAAAATTTTTTTACTCAAATTATCAGAGCTTGGTAGATTAAATAGCTACACAGCAGTTGATATTAGCCCAGAAATGATTGAGATAAGCCAAAAAAATATCCAGAAATGGCTACCAGATTTGCCTTATTTTAGTTATGTTTGTGATTTTGAAACTGCTAACTTTAACCGAATCTTGGAAGAACAAAAAGCCAGATTTGACTTTGAAACCGTTAATATTATTTTTGATTTAGGTGGAACTTTAAGCAATCAGAATGACCCGTATTTGGTACTTAACAACATTGCTAGAGGTATGCGAGAAGGTAATATTTTTGTCTCGACCAATGGGCTAGACTCTAATCGCACTCGAGCCGAGTTCGGGTTTCTTAAGATAGATGAATCTGTTGAGCAGGATTTTTGGATTCCAAAAGTGCTAAACTTTGATATGAAAGAGGTAGAGTTCGCCAACAGTTATGATGAAAAAAATGATTGTAAGATTGAATATTTCGTACTAGATAAAGATTATACCTTAACAATTAGAGAATTGGGCAAAGATAAAGTTCTGAATTTTTATAAGGGTCAAGAAATTGTAGTTTGGAAGCATTACATGACCAGCCCTAACGGTTTATTTGAGTATTATGAGAGTTGTGGGTTAACTTTGGTAGGCTTTAATATGAGTAACGATCACCGAGATAGCCTGATGATATGCGAACTTAGCGAGGAGTAGAAAGTTGATTTCTAAAAAATTCTTGACAGCCTTTACAAAATATTTTTGGGTTTACTGTTTTGTTTTTTAGTACAAAATTATTCTCATTGTGTTTAAACCCATCTTAGTCAACTGCTCTGTGTTAGTCTTGACTCTATCAGTTCTAGCAGCTCCAATCTCAGCCAATGCTCAGGATTCAAAAGACCTGAAAATCAACCAGAAATCACAAAAAGACACTTCCAAAATCTTGGATAACCTAAAGCAAAAAGATCCACAAAAGCTCGAATCTCAAAAATTAGAAAGAAACAAAAATGACCAAAATGAACTAAATTCTGACCAAAAAGACCTTAAAGTTAAATT
>JBIKIW010000071.1:0-4403 GCA_044361365.1 Limisphaerales bacterium
TCCCGTAGAAGTTCCTTGAGCAAAAGCAGTAGTTTGATTGTTGGTAAGTTTGTCGTCTAAGCTTACAGCAGTAATGTCCCAACCTTGACGTACTCCAATATGATTAGAGTGCCAGGGAGTTTGATTTTCGCTGCCAAAAGTTCCAGATTCATCTAATTCTCCACTACTGTCATTAATCTGAGAAGCAAAAAAATTGTTTGATGGATTGTTCGGTCCAGATAGATTTTGTAGATTGGTTTTGGTGCTTCCAAATTTCATCTCATCGCCACCATACATACTGTCACCTTCCTGACTGCTGACATACAATTTTCCATAAACTTTCCCATCAATTGGAGTAGCAAACCCATTTACTTCAGCAATATTTGAATATTGATCTGCTCCAACTTGTTCGCTACCTACAAACAAACTGATATTTCTAGCTGGTTCTTTAGGGTCGTGGTAGGCAATTGCAATTGTGTATCCGGCGTAATTATTGTAAGGGTTGTTTTTTACCAAAAGTGAAGGAACTCCTCCAACGCTATAATTTCCACTACCTCCAGATTTGATTATGTCAGTGATATTGGCAGTTCGTACATATGAGCTAGAACTTTCAATATTTCCGCCAGTTTGAGAGTCTGGGCTGATTGAATAAGTTGATTTTGGTGTGGTAAATGAAACCGAAGTAGCTAATTTATCTGAAATATCCTGATCCAAATATTTATAATTTCCACACCAGATTAACTCTGCATACAAAATGTCAGCAGTTTCGGGTAAATTCAAAATTGAGGCAGATTTGTTTTCTTCCCATTTATCAGTTGTTCCTGAGGTGAGCGGGGTAAATTCTGAGTCAATTTTGGTGGAATCAGTGCTTATAAAAGTTCCGCAACTTCCGTGAGCAGCTGTAGATTCGGAAAGACAAAGACTATTTCCAGTAAAAATTAATTTTCCATTTGTGGTAGCTGAAAATCTGTTCTTATAATTACCTTTTCCACTTAGGACTCCCAGAACTTCAGGCTTTTTTTGAGCCTAACTAAAGTTTTGTAATGCGAGATAGCTACTAGCTAAAAATCCACAAATAGCGATGAAGCTAAAAGCGTTGATAACTTTAAGAAACCTGCTTCGACGATGCGAAACTAGGGAAGTTTTTGGCGACATATGAATTGTTTGTTTTTATTTTATTTTTATTCAAAATTTGAGTTTTGAATTTTTGCACTAAAAAAGTACAATGAAGCAATTATGCAACACAAAAACTACTTATGCAAATGTTTAACTTTTTTGAGAAAAGTCTTGAGACTAAGCTACTCGTAAAGAGCACCTTTTGAAGGTTTTATGTTGTTGGCTAGATTAAAATGGTCTTGAATTAAATCTTCAGGGGTAGAGATTTTTTTAGTCTATGAATTTACGATTTGACATAACATTAGTTTAGTACTATACTATTAAGTAATTAACAGTTTATAGATGAACCAATTTAATCAAACCGAAGTATATAAAATCCACGAAATAATCTTTTCTTTGGATAATTTGGCTCACAAAAACATAAGTAAAAATACAAAAATAACTTATATTCAGTTTTTAATATTACTCGCCATTTCTGAAAATCCAGATTTCTCTCAAGCTCAAATTGGCAATTGGGTAAATTTAACAAAATCTGCTGTAAGCCAACAGGTTGAAAAACTGGTTAAATTAGAACTTTTAATTCGAACAGAAAACAAAAACGACCGCCGTGAAAAAGATATAAAATTAACAAAAGAAGGCCAGCAGCAGCTTGAAAAAGCCACGCAAATTGCCGATCAAATTTCGGAAAGTTTATTGACGGTACTCACCAAATCAGACAGAGATAGTCTGCAAAAAATTCTGGACCAATTGGTGAGTAAAGGACTTCCAAAGCTATTTCAAAATTAAGCCAACAACACAAAACTCAAATTATTTATGTCAAGCAAATATTTCACCTCTCAAACCAAACAAACCGAACTCACAAAACTAAAAGTGGACGGAGAAATTCCAAAATGGCTAAACGGCAAGCTAATTCGCAACGGACCTGCTCTGTTTGAATTGGGTAATGTTAAATTTAAGCATTGGTTTGATGGCTGGGCCATGCTTCATGGGTTTAATATTGAAAATGGTGAGGTATTTTATCATTCCAAATTTATCAAATCCAAAGAGTATTTAGAGAATCAAAAAGATGAAAATGCTTCAGTTTTGAGCTGGGGCACACCAATAGATCCTTGTAAATCTATTTTTGGTAGATTTTTTTCAAAGTTTGAGACACTGGCGACAAATACCAACGTAAATATCATTAAAATCGGTGAGAAATATTTTACCACAAGTGATATTCTAACTATAAATGAAGCTGATATAAGCTCTCTTGATACTTTAGGCTCAAAATATCCAGAAAAAAATGGTGCGATGGCAGCTCATCCATCTTTTAATAGAGACGGAAGTGTGTGGAACATGATCAGTCCGTTTAGCCCAAAACCTGTTCACAAAGTTATATCATTTACAGATGACGGAGAGGCTAATATTGAAGGTAGATTTGGCACAGACAGAGTTTATTACACCCACAGTTTTGGAAATACTGAAAGATATTTTATTTCTATTGAACAACCGCTGTATCTATCTTTTACTGATTTAATTACTTCAAAACTTAGAAAAAAATCTTATTACGAGTGTTATCACTGGGACACAGAGGCTACAAATATTTTACATATTTTTGATAGAAATTCTAAAAGTTTTATCCATATTAAAACAAGTGAAAAATTCTTCTTTTTCCATACCGTGAATTCTTTTGAGGAGGACGGAAAACTGATAATAGACTTTTGTGGCTACAGAGATAACAAAATTGTAGATGATTTTTATCTTGAAAACCTCCAGACTAAAGGAGTTTCAGAAGAAAATAAGCCTGATTTTATGAGACTTGTAGTCGATCTTTCAACCAAAGAAACGACACTTAAAAAATATAATTTTAATGTTGAACTACCATCTATAAATCACAAATTTGGCGGTATAAATTACAATTATTTGTATGGAATTCATTCCACAAACGAGAGTAAAGAACTTTCAAATGCAATTTTAAAATATGATTTGAAGGAAAACTTGCAAACAGTTTGGAAAGAGGAAGATTTGCTGCCTGGAGAGCCAGTTTTTGTAGCTAGCCCAAATTCAGAGTCCGAAGATGATGGAGTATTGCTGGTCTTATGTTTTGATAAAATCAAGCAGGGTTCGTGTTCGGTAGTATTGTCAGCCAAAAATATGAAAGAGATTGCTCGTAGCTATACACCAAACTTTATTCCAGCGGCTCTTCACGGCTCGTTTTATAAAAAATAAATTAAGTAAATTTATATAAAATATGCAAGACTTTATTAGCACACTCGCTCAAGGCTATTTCATAGCTTTTATATCTAATTTTCCAATTTTTGCTGGAGCATATGTAATATTTTGGATATTGTTTTCTAAAAATTTTACCAAACTAAGAATTCAATTAGTTCAAAGATCTAACTCTGAACAAGTAAGAGAGGAAATTAAAAACCAATTTATTAGTCTATTAGTTCTGGCATTATATATTTCTGCTATGATTATTTTGGGTAAATATGGAATAACAAAGACTTATACTGATATTAATCTGCACGGTGGTTTATTGTACGCAATAATAACTTTTATATTGATTATTGTAGTAGATGATACTTGGTTTTATTGGTCTCATCGATTCATGCATCACCCAAAAATATACAAATATGTGCATGCACTACATCATAAAAGTTTGGATGTGAATCCATTTTCTGGTTTTTCATTTCATGTTTTTGAGGTAGCTGCTTTATTTTTCTGGTTGATACCATTTTCAATGATAATGCCTATTTATTTGCCTGTTATTGCTATTTTTGCAATTTATGCGGCAATTAATAATGTTATTGGTCGTTTAGGTTATGAGCTGTACCCAAAATGGTTTGAAAAAACTTGGTTAAAATACAAAAATAACAGCACCCATCATAATTTACATCACACCAAATACAATGGTAATTATGCACTGCATTTCAGATTTTGGGATATTGTTTGTGGTACAGAGTTTGCAGAATCAGAAGCTTGTAGTCCATGAAATCCAAAACCGTACAGATGCTGTAATAAAATTAAATAATAAATATATTTCTCTAAAAATTAGCAAAATAGTAAAAGAGACTAGCGACGTTTGCTCGATGTATTTTAACGATGTTCCTGCAAAGTTTTTTGATTATTACGCGGGTCAGTATATTAATTTAAGAGTAAAAATTGCAGGGCAAAATTACGATAGAGTTTTCTCGCTAAGCAGCTCACCAACAGAAGATAAGTTTTTACGAATCACAATGAAATTAAATGGAATGGTTACCAATCATATTTTTAACGACGCAAAAGTAGGTGATATTGTGGAAGCTTTTATGCCACTTGGAGATTTT
>JBIKIW010000030.1:0-16126 GCA_044361365.1 Limisphaerales bacterium
GTTTAAACGCATATGTTATTAAAAATTTTTAAACAGAATTAAAAGTATTAGGAATAACTAAAATTCTGTCATCAAAATTGTTGACATATACAAGGATGACAACAATGTAAGAGATGTATAGCTAAACCAGTATTAAACTAGACACTCGTCTGCGGATACTGGCACCTTATTATTCCCAATTTAAAAGACTTTAAAGCTCAGACAGTCTCGTCTTCGTTGTCTACTTTAAACATGGTTTAGCTATATTTCTAAAAATTCCTTTAAGAGTTGTTTTAATAACTACCGCCTGGTTCGAATTTAATGTTTTGAAATTGGCTAAAGTCACTGACTCGACCATTCTTTCTTGTCATCTCTCCAGGAGAGTAGAACTAAAATGTGCTTCACTATTTTTGGAGTGTGTGGGTCAAATTTTAAATTGTGAATTGCTTGGCGTGTGTTTTGTAATCTATTTTTTTTGCCTATTTCGTAGGTTTGGACTAGTTTCATGAGTTGTTTTTTTTGCCCAGGTTTTAATTTACCAAGTAAAAGTTTTAGAGTTTGGTAAAATCCTACACCAAGTCTGTCTAAGATATTCATAATTTCTTCTATCGATAAATTTTCCCAGTTGATATTTATAATTCCTTGAGAATCACTTTGGGTTTTAAAACTACTAATATCCATATTGTTTTGCGAGATTTGTAACTTAATACATAACATAAAAAAAAGACAGAGTCAAGGATAGTCGAATAAATAGATTTTAGGTAATTTTAAGAAATTATATTTATGTGACAAGTCGCCATGAACTAATCAAATTTTGACTTTCATTAAGACAATTTATGACTTCCAAAAGCCACATTTTTTCTTGCAAATTAAGCGGTCTTTCCATATCTTTGAGCCGATTTTTCCACAAATTTTGTAAAACTTGATAACCACCAATTTTATACTCCCACACCTCTGGACTAACTCCCAAAACTACTTCTTGATGCTGTAAATACCACGCTTTTTCATTTTTATCGTAAAAACCTAATTTTTCAAAAGGTCTATTTTCAAACTTAATTGCTGAATTTTTTGGTACATTTTTAAGCAAATGTAAATCAATCAATTTTTGTCCCAAATTTGCCACTTTTTCAAATTCTTCTTTTGAAACTTCAAAGTTGATACGAGGAAAATCGTATTGTAAAAATTCAAAATACTTTTCGCCATAGTTTGGATCGTGCAAAAAGCCGTAAATATAAGCAAAAACCTGCTTTTCCCACCCTTCAAAATCCAATTTAAATTTAGCTTTGATATAATTTTGAAACTTGTCGGTAAAATTGATTTCCACCAAGTTTTGTGCTGATTCTGGTATATCTAGGTTTTCTCGCTTGTCATTTATGACTTTCTTTTGATCTTTAAGAATATAAAGCGGGCAAAGGTTGGCGTTGGCATAAGTGGCTTCAAAAAAACAACTTTCGGTAATTTGATTGGTTACAAAAAAGTACGAAAAAGGCTTTTTACGATTTTGCCGCTTTACGATTAAAGCTAGATTTTGAAATTCAGATAACTCAGTTTGAGACTTATCTAAACCAAAATTAGGAAGTAAGTGTTTTTCTGTTTTAAATTGCCATTCTTGGACAATATATCTGTCATAATAAACCCACCTTTGATCAAAAGGTCGGTAGTTTGAAATAATTATTTTGTCTTTTTCAAAGGAATTTTCTTTTCTAAATTTTTCTATCTTAAAATTACGATAATCTTTGATTTTATATTTTTCCAAAATTTCTCTTTCACTATTTTCTAAGTCCCAGTAATCTTTTAATCTGTTTTCCAAATTATTTTTATCAACATCAATCACGAATTTATCTCTTGCGGTCACAAACCCTATCCCATTTTCTTTAAAAATATCTTTGACTGACCACCATTTTTGATAATTCAAATCTATATTTTTTGGTTCAAAATAAAAATCTGGATAACTGTAGGTTAATTTTGTCCACTCGCTTTTGTTTTCAACATTAAGGTTGTTAATTTGATTAAATTTGTTTTTTCTACTACCTTTTTCAACTTCAGTATAATACAAATTAGCTTTGGTGCTTTGACTAGATTGCTGTAATAATGAGGATATTTCGGGAGAATTATTTTTCAGTTCAGAAGCTTTCTTTCTTAATTTTCTACTTTCTTCTACAGAAATTTGAGAAGGATTAGATTTTGGTTTTTTGATAAAAAATAAAATACATACACCTGCACTTTGAATATCAAATACATTATCATCTTTTTCGTTCGTGGTTAAGCCATTTCCGTGAAGATTGGTGATATAGATTTCATCATAAACACTCAAAAAATCTTGTCTGAGCAGTTTGGTTGTTTTTCCATCCAAAAAAGAATTGTTGATAATCATAGAGACTATTCCAGAGCCATTCTGCTCAATTTTTTGACTACTCCAAGCTAAAAATTTGATATAGTCATCACCTAACCAATTTTTATTCTCAAATTTATTTTCGTCTGCCAAACCCTTTTTATAGTTTTCTAAATATTTTTCTACAGTTTGGAATTCCAAGCCCTTGTTTCCGCTTTTCTTGTAATACGGAGGATTGCCTAGAATTACCAGAACTTTGCCACTTTTAACTTGGTTGGTTTCATTGACTTCTTTGGTTAGTTTTTCAAATCCAAAAACTGGTTTCATCTGTTTTTCTGGGTTTTGTTCAATATCTTTAAGTGTGTTTGTAAGATAAAGTCTAAAACCAGGTTTAAAACTAATTGTTTGAGTTTGTGGTAAAATTGGCTGTTTAGTTAAAATCTCGCTAGGTTTGAGTCCAAAACTTTCCATTTGTCTAGCTAGTTTGAGATGAGCCATTACATAACTTGGCAGTTGAATTTCAAAACCAAAAATGTTGGATAAAACAAAATCTTGATAAATTTCTTTGGCTAAATTTGGATTGGTTTTAATAATTTCATCGATCAAATAAAACAAAAAAGTGCCAGTGCCAACAGCAGGGTCTATCCAAACTACACCTGGATCGATTGACTCTTTGTTTAATTCGGTTTTGAGTAGTTGGATTGTAGATTGCACGATGAATTTGACTACTGGCTCTGGTGTGTAATAAACTCCAAGTTTGGATTTTTCCTCTGGCTTGAAATATTTCAAAAAAGTCTCGTAAAAATGATAAATTGGATGGTAAGTTTGGGTTAATTCCTCTTGAATGTTGGCAATGTCGGATTTTAGAACTACATTAAGGACATCTTCTACAGCTTTGTGAATTTGCCTGGATTCATTTTGGGTTTCACCAAATCTGCTAAAAAACTGTTTTAAAAGAGGAATATAAGAAGGGATGTTATTGATAATAGCTGCACTATTTTTAATCTGTTCCGAATTATTTAATTTGGTTATCAGTGCCGAATACGCAATAGTTTCAGCATAGAGTGAGGCAAATTCTGTAAGTTCCAAATTTTGATTAAAAGTGGATTTTAAAGTTTCAAAAAGTGTGAAAAGCATTTCATTTTCAGCCGTTTGTTCTTCTTTTAGAGAAATATCCAAGACATATTCCAAACTTTTTGCTCTTTTTGCTAAGACTTGAGCTAGTTGATCACTATTTCTGGTTTCCAAAACTGTACGACCGAAATTAAAAAACTGATCTAAAAGAATTTTTAGTCCTTCAAAATTACTTTGCTCTTCAAAAATTTGGGTGGTTCTGGTTTGACCTGCTTGAATTTTGAGATAATCTAAAGAACAAACGCTAATTTTTTGCCCATAATTTGATAATTTTACCCACTCTTCGCCATTCCACCACCTCCACTCCAAAAAATTGGTCAAAAGTAAATTTGGTAAGTTTTTATATTTTCTAAGTTGTTCAGTTTTTTGTATTTTATCAAGATCGACTCCAATATCTTTACACTCAACATAGCCAAGTAAATTATTGTTTGAGGTTATTCTTAAATCTGGTATTCCAAGCCTTTCTTCGCTATATTTAGAGTTCAAACTGCGAGGCTCTATATCCACACTCACATTCGACATTTTCATCTCTTTTTCCAAAAAATCCTTTATTAAATCGTGTAAAACTGTATAATAAGTCCTTTCACTAGAATCACCATTTTGGAATTTAGCAGTAATTTGAGAAAAATAATCTTGAAACATAATTTAGCTATAAATCAAATCAATTTAATATAAAAAGGTATATGTCAAAAGTATATTAAGCACTGTGTACAATTTAAATGACATCGTAATTTTCCCAATAACTAAGTATTTTTTGACCAATTTTGGTTTTTACCTCTCAAATTCAAAGTGAACGTTTTCCAAATCCTGCAAAAACTAAAAAATGATTTTCCGCTTATTACTTGGACTAAATCGCCGAATCTTGAGTTTGGACTTTTAGCTACCAACTACGCCTTTTTAGAAGCTAAAAAATTAAAACAAAATCCCCAACAAATTGCCTTAAAAATCTCTGAGGAGTTAAATCTTTGGGCAGAAAAAAACAATTTAGCAATAATTTTTGAAGCAACAGGCCCTTATATAAACTTGAGCCTAAAAGCAACCGAGTGGCAAGAATATATTTCTGGTAAAAATTTGAATAGCTTTAAACTTGATAAAATAGAGCAAAAAGTGATTGTAGATTTTTGTAGTGTTAATGTCGCCAAGCCGCTTCACGCTGGACATCTTCGAAATATTGATATCGGAGAAAGTTTGGTGAGGATTTTGAAACTGAAATACACGACCGTTAAAACCGAAAATTATTGGGGAGATTGGGGGGTGCAATTTGGAATTATGCTTTGGGCTTGGAAAATTTTTGGAGAAAAGCGAGTTTTAAAATTGACTGTAAACGGGCAAGAAGAAGAGTTAAAAATTGAAAATTACTCCAAAGATCCCATTGAAACTTTGGTAAAAGTGTATATTTGGGGAAATCAACAAAAAGAAATTGTAGAAAATTGGGACGGTTTGGTGCGGGATGAGTTTTTAAAATTGGAAAAAGGAGATTTAGAAAACAGGCAAATTTGGCAAGACTTTGTAAATTCCACCCGTGAGTCAATTTACCCTTATCTTGAAGAATTGGGGGTAAAAAGGCATGACTACGAATTTGGAGAGAGCTATTATGAAACTAGAATGAAAGATCTTACAGTCTTTTTGGAGGAAAATAATCTTTGGGAAAAAGAAGATCAGGCAAGGTATTTTGACTTTGAAAAATTGGTAGAAAATTGGCAGGGTTTAGATGAAAACCTAAAATCAAAAATTGGCAGGCTTGGAAGGTGTTATTTAATCAGTTCAGCAGGTTATACTAGCTATGCCTATCGCGACCTTGCTGCTCGAATTCACTGGGCTGGTGAGCTTGATATGGACATTATGATTACAGTTACAGCCAACGAACAAAATCATCATTTCCAACAACTTTTTGCTATTTGTTATTATCTTTCTGAGCTAAAGAGTTTTCAAGAAAAGTTTTCTACAAAGATTAGCAGTAGGCTAAATTACGATAGTTTGGTGCATATTAGTTATGGATTTCTAACCCTTCCAGAAGGTAAAATGAGTACTCGAAAAGGAAATTTTTTAACTGCCAAAGATTTGGTGAGCAGAGTGACAGTAGAAGCCAACAAAACCCTCCAAGAAAAAAATTCTAGTAATGATTTGGAGTATAAAACCAAAGTGGTGGCGATTGCTGCACTTAAATGGTATGACCTGGCTAGAGATTCAGCTGGAGATATTGTATTGGATATTCCTAAAATCCTCTCTTTTGAGGGAAATACTGGCGTTTATCAGCTCTACACCATAGCTAGGTTAAATTCAATCCTGAAAAAAAACTCAACCACAGATCAAAACCTAAATTACGATTTGCTAAATCCTGTTGAACAAAAAATTATCAAAGCTTGCTGGCTTACACCTCTAGTTTTGGACCAAATCAGTAGCAGCTACAAACCTCACCACCTTTGCAACCACCTTTTTGAAATTGCTACAATGGTAAATTCTTGGTATGTCGAAACTTCCGTTAGTAGAGAGACTCAGGAAAATAGAAAACAAACTCTACTTAATTTTTGCCAGCAAATTCAGCTTCACCTGAAAAATGGTTTGGAACTTTTGGGGATTGAAAGTTTGGAAGAGTTGTAAATTTACCCAATAGACGCTTTGCTCTGAAGATTGAAAATATAACATTTTTTAGCTAGATTTTAATAAAAAACACTTATAAATATTTCTTAAAAGCTTAACTTAATATAGAAATTATTTTTAGATCTCTATTAATTTTATTCAAATTTAGTCTATTTAATGAGAATAATCGTGATTTTGTATTTTGTATTTTTTTAGCGTACCTTTAATCTAAGCTCTTGGTGTTAATTTTACTTTTTTCTAAAAAAGGATTATTTTAAAGAGTTATTTGTTCGCATACCAAATATAAATCTATCTTTTATGGGTATTATTAGTTTGAAAAGATTTGTTACTCCTCACTTTTCTATAAATAAAAATAAACTCTCACTTCGCTTGGAAAATTTCATTGCGGCTTCACTTTTTGCATTTTTAAGTGTTTTTGTTTTATTCTTAAATAATTATGAAGTGGTTTTAAACTATTCATTTGTGAGTCTTGAGGGTAAAAGTTTTGTTGTGAGTTTAAATATGCTACTTTCGGCAGCGTCTTCTTTTTCGGCGATGATTCACTTTTTGATTTGTTTGCCATATTTGTTTGACAGGTATTATCAAGAGATTGTTTCTCATACCAATCTTTTGAGGTGGATTAAGGTTGCTTTTTCACTTTCGCTAACTGTGGTTATTGTGTCTTTGATTAGCGGAGTGCAGAGTATGGATTATTTAGCTTTTATTTTCTTGCTGGCCTTAATGTCGGTAGTTTTTGCTATGCTCGCTGAGTTTCAGCTTGTTGTTAAAAATGATAATAAAGAGTGGAATTTTATTTTATTTTCTTTGCTAATAAGTACACTTTTGTGGTTTGTGATTGGTAAAAATTTATTTACGAGTAGTGATATAAACCCTGGGGCTTTTACCATTTTCAGTACTAACTTTTTATTATTTTTATTATTTCCGTTAAATTCAGCCTTGAGTCAGTTAAAGATTGGACTGTGGAAAGATTATTTTAACACAGAAAGAGTTTTTACTTTGCTTAGCTTGTTGATAAATACAATCATTGTGATAGAAATGTATATTTTTTATTTGAGTTAAGGCTAATATTTGATATATAATTTGAACACAAAAAATTCCCGCCTACACAAAATTGCCAGTGGCAAAAAAGGAACTATCTTACAATTTCTTCTAAGCCCCAAAATTACAAAGAACGATTATTAAAATATCAACTGAATCCCCCCCAGCCATTACCGCCAAGAAACACCCATAGATTACCTCCAAAAAATCAAAACAAGTACAATTCGGGCGTGCTGGCAAATTTGTATAAACTATTTTAAGATTTATAATTTTTTACCTGAATCACCTATTTGTTTACAGGTTCTTGCACCAAGGGTTTCATCCATTTGAGTAAAATAGCCTTTTTTGCTTCAGATAGTTTTGAAAAATATCCTTCACCAAAAATACAGTTTGTTAGTTGATGATATTAGGTACTTTTGAACTAATAAAAAACTTATTAAAAGTTTCAGAGCTTGTGTATTTTACACCTACTCCCATTCAATCGTAGCTGGTGGTTTGCTGGAAATGTCGTAAACTACTCGGTTCACTCCTTTGACTTCGTTGATAATTCGGTTGCTGACTTTAGCTAAAAATTCGTAGGGTAAAAATGCCCAATCGGCTGTCATTCCATCGCTGGCGGTTACTGCTCTTAGAGCCAACATATTTTCATAAGTCCTTCCATCTCCCATTACACCAACTGATCGCACTTCGGTGAGTACACAAAAAGCCTGCCAAGCTTGATGGTAGAGAGTTTTTGGTTTCATTTTTCGAGCTAGTAATAAAAGCCAACTTCCTGTTTTGGTCTCATTTTCTTTATCACTTATAATCTCAAATCCTTTTTGTTCAAACAACTTTATAACCTCTTCTTTAGTTCTATCTTTTAAATATCTTCCAGGCAATTTTTCGCTCGCACTTGGGTAATTTTTTAATTTTATAGCTGTGGCCAAAAACCCTTCAAAATTGAGTGAATTAGAGATTTTATCAACAATAAATTCAAATTGAGGTTGGTTGAAATGATGAAAAACTCCACTTGCTAAGATCCCGTTGTATTTTTTGGTAATTGGTGAGTAGAGAATATCCAAAAACTGAATTTTTTTGCCTTGATCGATTTGGTGGCTGATAAAGGCTGATGTTGCGTCAGTCCTCTCAACTGTTAGTCCGATATTTTCCAAAAAGTTAGCATCTCTTCCAAGTCCGCTACCAATCTCTAAAATTGGATCATTATCAGTGCTTATAAAAGCTGAAAATAATTCCAACCAATCTTTATATTCTCCTGAAACTTCTGAAGGTATTTTTTGAATATATTCTTGTAAATTCTGGTTGTAGATTTGAACAGTATTTATTTGTGGAATAGTGTCTTTACCTTGATAAATTTGAGGATATTTGAGTTCGTTATTTTTTAATTCATCAATAAAAATCTTATCTGCTTTGCGAAGAGTTTCGAGCTTTTCTGGGGTGATATCTCCAATAATTCTGATTGCGAGGCCTGGACCTGGAAATGGGTGGCGATCGACCATTTTTTCAGGAAGTCCAAGCTGTCTGCCTACATTTCTAACCTCGTCTTTAAATAGCTCACGAAGTGGCTCAACTAGCTTAAAATTCATCTTTTCAGGAAGCCCACCAACATTGTGATGGGATTTGATCGTATGACTTGGGCCACCGTTGAAGCTTACACTTTCAACCACATCTGGATACAAAGTACCTTGAGCGAGGAAAGCAAACTCACCAAGTTTTTTGGCTTCAGTTTCAAATATTTCAATAAAAGTGTTGCCAATGATTTTGCGTTTTTGTTCTGGGTCAATAACTCCAGCCAATCTACTCAAAAAAATCTCCCTAGCATCGATAACTGTGAGTGGAATTTGGTAATTTTCCCTAAAAATTTGCTCTACTTCTTCTCTTTCATTTGCCCTCAAAAGCCCATGATCTACAAACATACAGTGCAATTGATCTCCAATCGCTTTGTGGATCAAAACCGCAGTTACGCTCGAGTCCACTCCACCACTAAGTCCACATAAAACCTTCTGATTTCCAACCAATTTTTGGATTTTAGAAACTTCGTCATCTACAAAATGTTTGGCAGTCCAATCTGGGCTGATTTTAGCAATTTCTAGCAAAAAGTTAGCGATAAGTTGGGTGCCATTTTGAGTGTGAGCGACCTCTGGGTGAAACTGCAAACCGTACAATTTTTGGGTTTCGTTTCCGATCACTGCCATTTTGCAATTTTCAGTCGAGCCGAGGAGTTGGAATCCGTCGGGTAGGGTAGTTAGGTTATCTCCATGAGACATCCAGACAGTTGCGTTGGTTTGAAAGTCGATGTTTTTAAATAGTGGAGATTCGTTTATTTTCTGTAATTCTGCTCTGCCGTATTCGCGTTTGTGGCTAGCCTCTACTTTCCCTCCAAGTTTCTGACCCATAAGTTGCAAACCGTAGCAAACTCCCAAAATTGGAACTCCTAACTCAAAAATAGCCTCATCAACTTGAGGGCTTCCATCTTCATAAATGCTGTTTGGACCACCTGAAAGTATGATTGCGGCGATGTTTTTGTCGGCTTTAATTTGGTCTAAACCAAAAGTATAGGGTTGGATTTCACTATAAATATTTAGCTCCCTGATACGGCGAGTGATGAGCTGGGTGAACTGTGAACCGAAGTCCAAAATAAGTACTTTTTGCATAAAATAGGCTATGCTTTAACTATAGATAAAAATCGGTTTTGGGCAAGGGAATAAGTCCTACCTATTATTTATTTTTTGACGTTGTATTAAAAAGACTAAGCGATATTGTATTGTTTTTTAAGAATTGTTTTAGATTGATCTATTTCAATTTAGTGTAATAACAGTTGGAAGTATCTTTTTTGCAAGCGTATGTACCATATGATGAAATATTTTCAGGCACTTCAAATATGACAGTCGCTGGAGTTGGAATATTTGGATTGACACTATTGTAGTAGATATCATTTTCTAAAAACTTGTATCTATTTGTGAGGTTGGTTGCATTAAAAATCCTACCCTCTTGGTCTCTTAATTGTAAAAAATCAGAAGTTAAATCGGTTACTGTTTTCTTTGTAGTATTTTCTAATGTGTAGTCGATAATAATGAATTTTGTACCACTTTTGGATAATAATTCAGGTTCATCATCATAAATACCGATTGGTTTTAAGGACTTAGATTCCTTAAATGAATCAATTTTATAGTTTAGTGTAGTAATTTCAACCGAGGTAGATTGGTCTTGCTCGATAAGATTAACCGCTTCAGCTTTTTTTGCATTGCTTGAGTTAGCTCCCAATTCTGGGAAAATAACATTATTGATTTTCCACTGGTATCCTGACAACCAATCACCTTCCTTAACCATTCGATACTCAATGTTAATTTTAAGTAGAGTTGCATCGAATTCTTGAATTACTGAAGCTGTATCTTTATTAATGCTTTCTTCTTTAAAGATAGCTACTATCTTGCTTGAACTGCTGTTATTTGTTCCACTAGATTGAGTGCTGTTATTAAAAGATGATTGCTTAAATTCTCCAGTGACTAAGTCTTTATTTTTGTCTCTGTTGTCATTATTAATATTATCAATATAGGCTTTTGCAACTTCTCTAGGATTTTGATCAGGTTGATTAAAATAAAAAGTTTTTAGTGATACAATTACACCGCTAAACACTAATATGGCAACAGCAACCACTGTTATATTTTTTTGTTCATCATATAGTACTAATTAAAAAAGCTCATAAGCTTGCTACAAGGTCAAATAGATTTTGTCAATATAGGTTGATATGTACAATATTTATTCCTAATTTTTAGCTTTAAACCTAGCTAGACAAAAACATAGTAACTTTTTTGTGTTAATTTATTATGAAATTTGGTATCAGAAAACCCTCAATCAAAAAATCTTTAGCTGCTAGTTTTTCAGTTAAGAAGAAGGTAAAAAACGCTTTGAAAATAAAAGCTCCCAAGGGTTTAGGTGTTGTTACGAATCCTAAAAAAGCAGTGTACAACAAGATTTACAATAAGACCTCAGTTAGTATTTTTAGTATCTTCAAAAAACTGTTTAAATAGAATTTACCCAAAAATTGACATTTTGCATAATTATGTATATTTTTATGTATATTATTTATGACACAATTTATAAATGTTACAGATCTTCGAACTCAAATTTCTGCTTTAATAAAAGATAAAAAGTCTAAAAATTCTACGGTTTTACTCAAAAATGGTAAGCCGACTTTAGCTTTGATAGATTATGCTGATTTTGTGAGTTTTCAGGATTATCAAGAAAAAATGAAACAGCAAAAAGCTCTGAAAATAGGTGGTTTGTGGCAAAACAATGATCAAGGTGCACTTACTCCAAAAGCTCAAAACTGGCTTCAAAAAAAGAAAATTACTAGCCCAAAAAATACCTGGGAATACGCAGATAAAGTGCTTGAAAGTCTTGAAAAAGAAGAATTATGAAAGTAATTATTGATGTAAATGTGTATTTGTCTGCGATTTGTTTTGGGAGTCAGAAATTACAAAATTTGATAAGTTTTTGCTTTGAATTTCACCAAGTCGTTGTCTGCGAGGAACTGATGGTTGAACTAAAGGCTAAAATCGAGCAAAAAAGCGAATTAAATGAGAAAAATTTAAATTTGGTTGGGTTTATCGAGTTAGAAAGCTTGAGCTTTGAACTAACCAAAAAAATAAAATTTGAACGAGACCCGAAAGATGCCTATTTGTTGAGTCTTTGTAATGCTTCTGAGGCTGAAATAATGATTACAGGAGATAAAGATTTGTTGGAATTAAAGCAGTTTGGAAGCACCAAAATATTTAGTCCTAGAGATTTTATTGATTTTTTGAAATTAGATTAAAGTTCATTTTATCAACAAAACCCCCGCTTGCAAAGAGAGAGAGAGAGTATGTTATGAGTGGATATGTCAACGAAGTAAATTCGAGTTTAAAAACCGAGTTGAAAAGTTGATAAATAAGCTATTTTGGAGATTTGTGGAAATGGAAAAATATGTAGTTTTAAAGATTTCGGTGAACGAACAAACCCAAAAAGAAATGGGGGAAAACTTGGAAAAAGTCGTAACAGCAAGCTACGACGGGGAGTACCTCCATCTCGAATTGGCGGATGGATCGACACAATCTATCGATCTTTTGGAGGCTGAAAGACCTCCCCTGCTACCTCCAAAAGACTAGGTAGTAAGCAAGAAACTGAAAACTTTATTTTTATAATTCATACAAAATCATTTATCAGATTTGTGAGTTTTAATTTAAAGTTAGTAGGTTTCTTATTTTTTTGCCTGGGTTTGGGTGAAATGTTGTAAAGCTTAAATTTGTTTGGAGTGAAGTGAAGTTTTGATGTAAAAATGCAAAAATTACAACAAGTTTTAAGGCCTGCAATTACCAATTTTAAAATTAGATCAAGGTACAATTTTGACGAAAAAATAAGAAACCGTTTTGAAGTTAGAATATGTCACAACTTACTCCTCAATTTTTAGCTCAAAAAGCTTGGGATTTGTATCAAACTCACGGTGTTCCTTTTGAAGTTTCAGAAGATATTTTGGAGCAAAACGAACTAAAATTAGACCAGGATTTTTTGAATAAACTAATCGAAGAACATCAAAGTCTTAGCCGCACAACCTCAGCAGGGCAATTTAAATCCGGGCTTGGTGAGCAGACTGATAAGACCAAGAAATTACACACTGCGACTCATATTTTACACGGGGTTTTGCGTAAGTTTTTTGGAGATGAAACCAAACAAATGGGTAGTGCGATTACCAATGAAAAAGCCAGGTTTGATTTTAGTTTGGATAGAAGTTTTACTCCTCAAGAATTGGATCAAATTGAAGCTGAAGTACAAAATCTAGTGGATCTAAAACTACATATGAATAAGATCGAAACTACTGAAAAAGAGGCTAGGGAGATGGGAGCAATTGGTCTTTTTGGGGAAAAATATGGTGACAAAGTAAGTGTTTATAGTCTTCAAGACGAAATCGGAAAAGTTTACTCCAGAGAATTTTGTGGAGGTCCTCATGTGACCAACTCTTCAGAAATCGGTAAATTTAAAATCCTAAAACAAAAGTCAGTCGGGCAGGGGATTAGGAGGTTGGAGTTTGATGTTGAGTAGGGGTTGCCTTTAACCTATAGAATCCATTTAATTACTTTTACCTGAATATTAAGCTAAAAGTTGCCAGTTGTTCTCCTGCAAAGAGTAGTTGTCCCAACGGGACTGTGGGTTTCTTTTTCGCCTTAAAGTTCCACAAAACCCCTTGTCCTGTCGGACATTCCCCTTGTCAGGGAAAAACTATTTAACGACTTGTTTTTCGAATTAGTTTTCAAATGGTTTTTTATAGATTAAACATTTTTAGATCTTTGATAAAGTTTTCTAAGCTTAGGAATATTGGGTTAAAAAGTGTTGGGGTTTTTAAAAATAGGTCGCTTTTTTCTGGGGTTTGGATTTTGGTTGGAATTGGAATTGGCTTTGGTTCAGGTTTTTTAGTCTCCGCTACTTTTGGATTTTCTGGCTCAGTTTGAGTTGTATTTTTGGTATCAACTGGAGTTTGAACTGGTTCTGAAGGTTCAACTTTTTGAAATGGTGTTTGAATAGGTTCTGACTTGGTTTGAGAAACTTTTTGAACAAGAGGTTTTGCAAAAAATTGAACGACATATGTGGTTTCAAAGTTGTTGTATTTTCCCACAATCGCAGCAATACCAGTTTCACTAAAATCAGGATCTAAAATATTTTGCCTGTGGCCTGCAGAATTCATCCAGGCCGCTACAATTTCTTCATCTGAATAATAGTAAACTGCCAAATTCTCAGCAGCTTTTTCATACACAAACCCTTGGTCATCGATAAAACTAACACCTCTTTTTCCACTTGGTGAAAAGTGAGAAAAGTAGTTTTGAGATTCCATTTCTTGAACTTTAGAAATAGCAGCTTGATTTAACTGAGGGTTTGATTGTAGTGGCGAGATTCCATTTTTGGTTCTCTCGCTGTTTATTAAACTTATCAGATTTTGACTGGATATTCCAGAAGCTTTAGAGATTTCCTTGGGTTTGGAAAAAAATAGATTTGCAGCCCCAATCAAGAGTATAAACAACAATCCAATCCCTAGGTAGAACATTAAGGATTGTTTAATTTTCCGACTAAAGTAACGACTAAACATCTTCAGGTTTTTTACTTAAGGAAAGGAAGATTGAAAGTGGTACAAGAGTCAAAATTAAACCTAAAAATACCCCTCCAATGTAGACGGTGCTACCACCAGAACGAACTAAGGAAACAGCATCTCCAAGTACGATTCCTTTTGGTTTAACAGTGATTTTTACTTCTGTTTCTGAACATAGACTTTGGTTGCAGATTTTGTATTTTAGAGTGTCATCGCCTACAAAGCCTTTATTTGGAGTGTAGACTAATTTTTGATCTAAGTTAATTTCAGTTGTACCATTTTTGGGTTTTTCTGTAACAATAATTGTTGTAATTTTTTTGTATTCGTCGTTTTTCAAAATATCTACAACTACAGAAGAATCTTGATTGGTTTGAGTTGTGTCTGGATTAGCTTTTACAGTATCTAAAATAGTTGTAACTACATCATTTGTTGGTGTTGGAGGTAGTTCGTTGGAGACTGGATCTTTTACATCTTTTGGGGTTGGCTCTGGGGCGATAGGATTTACAATATCAATTTGCACAATTGCTTTGTCACAAAGTTTAAATCCGTTGCAAATCTCATATTCAAACTGGTCAGTTCCTACAAAGTCTTTGTTTGGGGTGTAATTAAATTTACCGTTTTCATAAACTACTTTTCCAGAGTTTGGCTGGCTAGTAATATTTACAACCGTTTCAATTCCAAGAGCTTTTTGCTGATTGTCGTTTAACAAGCTGTCGATAGTTACGGGTTCGTTTTTAAGGGTGTTAGCCTTATCGTCAACAGCATCTGGAGGTGCTGGTTTTGGGCTTACCTCAATACTTACTTTTGCTGTATCACAAAGGTTCATTTGATCACAAATTTTGTATTCTAGTGTATCGTTTTCAACATAATCTGATTTTGGAGTGTAAACCAGTTTTTGATTTACGATTTTAACCTCTCCATTTTCAGGGTTTTTGGTAATACTAATTGTTAATTTGGATTTATCAATATTCGGTGACTGATCATTTTGTAAAATATCTACTTCGAGGTCTTTGTTTACCTCGGTTTTTCCAGAATCATCGGTTGCAATTGGTGGGTTTGCTGGTGTAATTTCGATCAATAATTTCGCTTCACTACAAAGGCTTTGAGAATCACAAATTTGGTAAGTTAACTCATCTTTTCCACTGTAAGTAATGTCTGGAGTGTAGCTAATTTTACCATTTACAATAGTTGCACTTCCGTGACTTCCTTGAACTGTAATTTTTAAAGTTTCTGGCAAAATTGTGCCGGTCAAACCATAGTCATTTAGCAAAACATCCGAGCTAGCTGTTTCACCTTGTTTGATTTTTACGCTATCATCGATAGCTACTGGAGGTAAGGTTTGTCCACAATAAGGACCTTGATTGATTACAGCCTGGTCTGCCAAATTTTGGGAAGAAATAAAATCTCCACCAACTACCATTTGAAAACTATAATCAGCTTTTGGCTGCCATATAATTTGCTTGTCGATATTTTCTATAAGTGCTGAAAAACTAATGTTTGTAGCTACACCTTTGTTGATTTTGTCCATATGCAATTCCCAAACTCCATTGTTGTTTACTAAAGCATCTCCTGGTAAATTTCCATCAATTTTAAGGCTACCGTCGTTTAATTTTAAACCTTTTGGCAGAAAATCTAAAACTACAATATCGTTGGCTAAAGTACTACCGTTATTGGCTAAACTAAAGCTCAAATCAATGTTATCATTTTTACAAAAAGTGTTTGCAGGTGGTTTTAGAGCAAATTTTAGATTGGCTGAATTTACATCTATTTCTACAGCTAAAGCGTTAATTACGTAACTATATCCCGTAGAAGTTCCTTGAGCAAAAGCAGTAGTTTGATTGTTGGTAAGTTTGTCGTCTAAGCTTACAGCAGTAATGTCCCAACCTTGACGTACTCCAATATGATTAGAGTGCCAGGGAGTTTGATTT
>JBIKIW010000003.1:0-53522 GCA_044361365.1 Limisphaerales bacterium
CAAAAATGATGAATTATTTTTTTTAAATTGTAATTGCTTAATCTTTGTCTGTATATCATAGAAATTAGTTTAGTTAGTGTTTGCTAACTAGTCTAGTTCCTTTCAGAAACGGGTTTAGACTCTTATTTCTCAACTCCTTGTAATAATTTTCAATAAAATATTTGTACCCAAAGCTTGTCCAAGAATCCAAGTTGATAATACTGTCTTCGTAATCATTCTTTTCTAACTCTTCAATTAACCTTTTCAAAATCCAACTTTTACCAATCCCCCACTCACCCTCCAAACCTATTACAAAACTTTCTTTTTTGAAATCCGGTTTATTTTTAGTAATTTTATCCAATATCTTATCAACATAAACTTTGTGACCTAGTAAATCTTTGTTTTCTGGATTTTTTTCATCTGACATACTTTAACTGACTAATATTTTTGGATTCACCCCCCCCATCTCGCCACATTTCCAGACATTCGTCAAAGTTGAATTGTATCAATAAAAAGCCCCCGAAATCAATCAGGGGCTAGTGGTTTTTTGTGTTTATTTATTAATTTTTAGCTGGTCTGTCTTGAATCCCCCAAACGATTAGATAAATCGGTGAGAAAATCAAGAAGCCTATTTTGTTGATAAAGTTTGCCTTCAAAAACTTAGCCGACATCCATTTAAAGAAGATAAACAAGATTGGAGTAGTAACCAAAGAGAACAATCCAGAGCTGAAAATTCCGAAGATAATTACTACCGAAATTGATCGATAAAATGGAGAAGAAATCGCAAGCGGTGCAAGTGAAGAAAGTGTCACGATGCTGGTCAAAACTACTGGTGTAAATCTAACTCCAGAAGCATAACTTATAGCTCGTTTTAACTCCCAACCTTCATCCACTTTTTGATTTGCTGCATCGATAAGGAAGATGGCTACATTTTCTACAATTCCAACCAAAATAATCAAACCGATTACTTCCAAAAATCCAAACTGACCTCCAGCAAATATCGCTAGTGCTGGCAAAGCTCCGATTAGAGATAAAGGAATGGTGTACAAAATACCAAGTGGTTGAGATAATGAGTTAAAAAATACCGCAAGAACGATGTAACTAACCAAAATCGCAACTAACAAAGCAATTCCAAGTTGGCTAAAAGCCTTGACTGCGTCACCAGAGCTACCATCATCGTAAGATTTGATAGATTTTTTATCCAAGCCTAATTCTGTAGTTTTGCTACTATCATTGTCGTTGTAATATTTTACAATTGCATCACTCGCTTGAGAAACCAAACCTTGATTTGCGGCATACTCTTTTTTCATCCTACCTTGTACCAAACCTACTGTCTGTCCGCGAATTCTTTGTACACTAGCTCCAGGTTTTGATTCAACGATTTCGTATAAATTATTATTTGTTTGTGGACCTGTTACTAAAGTTAAAACTTGGTCTAGTTGATTTGTACTTGTAGGAGCTTCATTTTGAGGTTCCAAAATTACTTCGGTTTCTTTTTGGTCAACCAAAACTGTGGCTACTTTTTTGGAGTCATTTATTTGATAGAGATTTTTGATAATCTGATTTGGAGCAATTGTTAGTGGCCCTCTACCTGGAAAACCTAAACCTTTTTCAATCAAACTATCTCGATTGTAGGAATAACTATACACCAAATTATCTTTGTCGGTGAATCCATCATCTACTTTGGTAAGCAATCTATCTGACTCATTACAATAATCTTTTATGGTGATTTCTTTGTTTGTGTAGCAAAGCTTTTCGGATATTGTTTTACCTACTTTTAGAGAAGCATCTCTTAATTTAACAGGATCATTTTCAGCCAATGTCAAAGATATTTCGTAGTTGGTGGCTGGGCCTCCAGTGCCTATTTCACTAACTCTAACATCAAAGAATTTTCGATTTTCTTTGGTAGCTTTTTCTCCATATTTTTGTTGAATTTTATCATCAATTTCTTTGGCAATTTCTTTGGCTTTTTGTTCACGAGCGTCTGTATCTGTGAGGCTTAGTTGATAGCCAAAAGCATTTTGAGAAGTAGAAACGACTCCGGTTACATTTTTGTTAGTAGCTGCAATTGTTGCAACATCCTCACTAATTTTAACTTTCTCTTCTTTGGTTACAGTTGGTAAAAACGAACCATTTATAGAAATCAATTTTGAGTCATCAGCTTGAGCAAATTGAACTTGTTTAACTGCACTGTTAGAAAATAAAGCCGCACTTGTTCCAAGTGAAACCACCAAACCAGCTACAATAATTACAAGTCTAATCCATCGAGGTCCTTTTAAAATTCCATAGTTAAAGCTAATCAACCATTTTGCAACTGGCCATAGATTTTTCTCTTCATCGTCTGTTTTGTTTTTCCCTGGTTTCAAAAGAAGGTTTCCAAACCAAGTCAAAAAGACTAGCGGAACGATGTACGAACCAATTACGGCTGGTACAATTGTAAGAGGAATGTATCTAAAAATCTGCCCAAAAATTCCAGACAAAATTCCAAAAGGGGCAAACACAATTATGTTTGTAAGGGCTGCTAAAAATACTCCACTTCCTACATTTTGAACTGCTGCCAAAACCGCCTCTTTTCCTTTCAAACCTGTATTGATTTTACGTTGAATAGCTTCAATAATAACGAGTGCTGGATCAGTTACCAAACCACAAACCAAAACTAAACTAAATAGCACCAATGTGTTAAGTTGCTCTCCAATTAGCCACACATAGATGATTGAAAACATCAAACTAAGTGGAATTGCGGTAGCTGAAATCAAAGCTGCTCTCCAAGATACAAACACGATCATGATCAAAATAATCAATTGAATACCTCCCAAAAGATAACCCAAATTTCCAATAGCTGAATCACCAATTTTACTTCCGATCAAACCTCCAATAACCTGATTAACTTGCTCTTGATTGTCATCATTTACCGAAACAGCTTCTACAATATAAGTTTTGTTTGGATTGTAATTTTTGGTTAATTCGTCACGAGTAATATATTCTACTCCGTCAATTTTTTGCATCTCTTCTTTTAGAGTTTTTACAAATTTGGAAAGGTCGGTGTTTTGAACTGTTCTAATAAACAAAACTCCAGTTTGAACAGTAACTTCTTTGTTTTCTTTTTGATCATAAAAACTATAAACACTAGCGTTTTGCTTATCTTCATAAACATACTCGATTTGAATATCAGCGATATCACTTAATTTCACAAACTTTACCGGGCTAACCGATACTGTAGCTCCTTGAGTTCTAGCGTTTGCTACAGCAATCGGAATATTTAGATTTTTTAAAGTATCCAAATCTTTTCCTTTAACTGAAGTAGTGATCGAAGCATTTTTCCCATCAATATTTACATCAGAAATCGCTGGGATAGTTTCTCCAATAGTTGCAAGCTGATTTTGCACATCACTAACCGACAAACCATTTTTGAGTAATTCCAAACCTTTAAGTTTTACAACCACTTTTTTATCAAGCTCATTTTGCTTTTCAACCTTAGAAACTTCAGCAATTTGATCAATCTTATCGGTAGCACTTTGATAAGCATTATAAAGTTTATCTTGATCTTTACCAACAACTGCCAAAATCACGCTAGGATCAGCAAATTCCGGGGTAACCAATTTTGGTGTTTCCGCGTTATCAGGTAAAGTTACACCCTTAATTGCCGAATCAATCTTATTTTTTACACTGTCCACATTTTTAGATTCATCGATATAAACTGTAATGTTTGAAAAAGAATTGTTGCTGGTAGAATTAAACCGTGTAACTCCATCAACATTTTTAATAGCACCTTCTAAGGGAATAGTAACTTCATCAGAAACTTGCTCACTACTAGCTCCAGGATAAAGAGTTTGCACCAAAGTCAAACTTGGAGTAACTGGTGGAAAACCTGTAGTTTTTAGATTTAAAGTGGCAAAAATTCCTGTTGCAACCAAAAAGATCAAGAGCAGTGTAGTTAGCCTTGGGTTGTTTAAAAATAACTTGGTAACCCAATAATTTAGGTCAAAGGGTGAATGTTTTTGTTGAGAGCTTGGGGAAATCTCGGCATCTACAACATGAGGGTGAGGGTGTTTTTGAGACATAAAAAATATTATAAAATTTAAACAGCATTTAACCTGTTCAAAAGTTTGTGAAGAATCGCTTCAAGCGTATCCACTTCTTCGGTAGTTAGTGCGGAAAAAAGCTCGTCAGATAATTCTTCAATTGGGTGCATATTTTCTTGCAAAAGTTTTTGCCCAAGTTCAGTAATTACAAGTCTTCTTTCTCTCCTATTGTTTTTGTTGATTTGAGAAACAATAATTCCTTTTTTTTCGAGGTTCAAAATCGTCTTACTCATACCAGCCTGGGTGATACAAACACAATCAGCCAAAGTTTTCTGATTAAATTCAGGTTCTTCGGTGATCATCATTAGCAATTTAAACTGACTAAAATCCAAGGACTTTCGCTCTTCCATCACAGCATTAGCGTGGTGAGACATTTTGTAGATGACTTCATGTAGCGGATTAGCGATTCTTTTGATGTACGAATTAGACGATTTCACAACACTTCCAAATTAAATTTGTTTTGTTTTTCAGGTGATCAGCCCTACTACACTGAAACAGAATCAAAATACTTAACTTGTCAAGTATAAATTAGTTTATTATTAAGTTGTTGTGTTTTTATAATTTGTAGCGGAATCCTTGCCATTCCAATGTGTAAAATTCCATTTATCAAATTGTTATATCTTTATACCCCTTTCACTAAACACCAACCTAACTTTAAATTGAAACTAAACTCGAAATTCCCCTTTTGAAAGGGATGGCAGGCAAAGCCTGACGGGGTATGTCTGAGGAACTACAAAATCTCTTGCTCATACAAAATTTAATCTTAAAAATTATTAACTATTATTTATTCATTATTAATTAAACTCTGATTCCCGTCGCCTGTGCCACATAATTTGATGAGGGAAGCCAGAGGCATTCCCCTACGGTAATTTGACGGCGACTTCCCCACACCCCTCCGCCAACCACTTCGTTCTGTCGGTATCCCCCGGGTGGGGACTTTATTTGATATTTTAGCGGAAAATAGCGAATTAAAATTCGCCGCTAAAAATAATTATGTCTCCCTATCTAGGGAGGTGGCAACCGCAGGTTGACGGAGGGTATTTTGTTACAACCTGATTAACATGATGGCAAAACAAATGGAACCGCAAAGGTTCCGCTACGGGATTAACCTGGTAAAAATGAGTGAGTAATTCCCCTTTTGAAAGGGGTGGCAGACTAAGCTTCCGTGGTATGTTTAGAAACTCTATTCAACAATGGAACCGTAAAGGTTCCGCTACAGCAATAATACCAACCAATGGCGAATTAAAATTCGCCTCTACAGTATTCACTGCGACTTTCCCACCTGCCAAATTTTACACTTTGCTCTGAAGTTTTTTATCAAAAGTGATTAGTTCGCAGTTTTTATGCTCCTTAAAAGCTACTAAATAAGCGTCAGCAAAATCCAAGCTGCTTTCTCTAAAAATCTCTAAAGTAGTCAAAATAATGTCTTTATTTTCCATAATTAAGCCGTCTTCAGACACAATTGAAGCTAAACTAAATACGATTTTTTCTCGTTCAAAATTATAATAATCTGATAAAATATAGACTATTTCAGCTAAAACCAATGCGGGTAAAATCACTTCAACTTCTTTATTTTGCAACTTGCTAAAATATTTTACAGCAATTTCTCTTTGAGCCTTATTTCTATCAATAAAATAGCTGATATAAACATTTGTATCTAGCAAAATTTGAGTCATTTTAGTAAATATTTTTAGCTCTTACAAAAGCTTGGCTGGCTAACTTATTTAGATCTTCATCAGAGAGCTTTTTGGTTGTTTTAAAACTTCCAGCCAATTCTGATAACTTTGGCACAACCCTAAATATATAATTATCACCTCTTTTTACTATTAAAATTTTTGATCCGGTTTCTATTTTTAGCTCTTCTCTAAGCTTTTTGGGGATAGTAAAAGTTCCTCTGGAGTTAACTGATGTAGTATAAGTCATAAAATACTGATTTATAACTAAAATACTGAAAATTAAATAACTTACTGTCAAATCTGCCGTAGGGGCGAATTTTAATTTACCATTGTTATACCCATTTCACTAACCACCAACTTAACTTTAAATTAAAACTAAACTCGAAATTCCCCTTTTGAAAGGGGTGGCAGCGAAGCTGACGGGGTATGTTTGTGGTAGTAATTAGCGAAACTAGTATAATATCGTAGAGGCGACCACCGTGTCGCCATGGTTTATTATACTCAACCCAAAAAAGAAACCCCACCGCATAATCAAAAAAATGACTACGCCTGGTGGGGTGTATGGTAAAAAACAGTTAGGTAAAGTGAAATCGACTCATAGAACTAGAGTGGATTCAAGCTACCTTGGGAAAAATTAGCCTGCTCCGTTGAAAATAAATACTCGGACTCGAGCAGGGGGAAGTTCGTTTTTAACCTCGTATGAGTAATTTTGATTTTTTTGAAAATCCTGTTCTTGCTCTGACCCATCTGGCCAGAAGAATGTTACACTTCCCACGTCAGCTGCTTTCTGTAGAGCTGGTGAAATTTTTACGAACACTTTTTTGACTTCACCTTTCTTACAAGATGTTGTCACTGTAACAGATTGCTGTAGCTCTGCGGGTTCAAAAATCTTTTTTTGCTCTAATTCATTAGCTTTGCAAGAAATTTGAAAATTGTTCTCCCAACTTTCAGCACGGGCTGATTTAACTTCTCCTAAAAGAATTGTAGTAATCAAAGGAAGGGAAACAACTCCAGCAGTCAATTTTTGACTCAAATTCCAACTCATAGCGAACCTCTCAATTTTTACCTGTTTATAGCATCCGTTCGAACTCAATGTCGAACTTCAGCTTTTGACTCATAGCATAAACTCTCTCTTTGCAAGTGGAAATTTGGGTTTTTAAATTTAGAGTAAAATCGGCGTTTTTATGGCGACCCGAGGTCAACCACTACAAATTTAATCTAGCAAAGCAGTTTGTTTTATGGAACCGTAAAGGTTCCGCTACGGGATTAACCTGGTAAAAATGAGTGAGTAATTCCCTTTTCCCTGAAAGAGGTGGCAGACTAAGCTTCCGGGGTATGTTTAGAAACTCGCTCTTTATTCAACAATGGAACCGTAAAGGTTCCGCTACAGCAATAATATTAACAATATCAAATTAAAATTCGCCTCTACAAAAGAAGATTGAACAGCAACTTATAATTTATCATTAACCATTTATAATTACATATTGACACTTTACTGAATTACTGACATCCTGAAAATATGACACTACAAACCACCACCAAAATTGGCAAAAGAGGAAATCTTGTGATTCCCAGCAACTTCCGCAAAATCACCAACCTCAAAGAAGACGACCTAATCCTGATCGGCATTGATGAATCAGGTAAAATCACCATCGAGCCTGCCATCGCCCTACCCGCCCAAACCTACACTTTGGAACAAAAAGCTGAGTTTTTACTTTCAAATGCAGTTGATGATGATGACTACAAGAAAGCTAAAAAAGAGGTCGCTCGAATGGGTCTAAATCCTGATAAAATCAAGCATTTTAGAATTTAGCTGACATGAAAAATAACCCGATCAAAGTTTTTTTGGACGCCAATATTTTATTTTCGATTAGCTACAAATCCGAAAGTGGCTTAAACCAGCTCTTTAATCTTAAAAATATTCAATATTTTAGCTGTGATTATGCAGTTGGTGAAGCAAGGAGAAACTTAGACAAACCAGATCAACATCAAAGATTGGAGCAAGTTTTAACCAAAATAACGATCACCAAAACTGTTTTAAACTTAGATTTAGAGGAAAAAATTGACCTAAGAGACAAAGACCTTCCAATTTTATTTTCGGCAATTTCAGCTGGATGCGAGTATTTAATAACTGGAGATTTACGAGACTTTGGAAAGTTTTTTGGAAAACAAGTTTTAGGCGTAAAAGTTCTACCACCTCGTATTTTTTTAGAAGAAGCCAAAATTAGTTAGTTACTCTCCCGCAAAGAGTAGTCGTCCCAACGGACTGAGTGTTTATGTCTCCCTATCTAGGAAGGTGGCAGTCGCAGACTGACGGAGGGTATTTTGTTACAACCTGATTAAACATGATGGCAATACAAAACAAATGGAACCGTAAAGGTTCCGCTACAGAATCTATTTGGAAAAACCAAGTAGGTATTTCCCCTTTTGAAAGGGGTGGCAGCGATAGCTGACGGGGTATGTTTAGAAACTCACTTTTATTTTCGCCTCTACAAAAGAATATCAAACAGAATATTATACTCGTAATTTACAATTTTACCAATAAAAAATTCCCCATCAACTAAATCTGATATTCATAGAATAGAATACAGTGCTGATGGGGTTGTTGTTAAGACTCCTCTACCGCTACGTCCTCTTCCTTCGTCTCTTGAATGGCGACATCCAATTCTTTTAAAGACTCATCAAACTCCTAAGGAGTAACAACTGGATCTTGATTTTGCATTCCACTTCTTATATACAATATCTCAAAATAAAAAGTACGAGATGGTTTTTGTCAAGCTACCCCAAATTCTCCAAGATTTTCTCACCCATTTCTTTGGTTCCAAGGATTTTAAATTTATCCGTATCTGACGCCAGAACTAAATCTTTGGTGCGGTAATTTTCAGCCAGAGTTTTGGCTACCGAGTTTTCGATCATTTTTGCCTCATCTTTGAGGTTTAAAGCCATTTCCAAAAGCATTGCCACCGATAAAATTGTAGCGATTGGATTAGCTAAATTCTGACCCGCAATATCCGGAGCCGAACCGTGAATTGGCTCAAAAATAGGAGTCGAAATTCCCATCGAACTAGACGCCAAAAGCCCCATAGAGCCAGCAATTTGGCTAGCCTCGTCGGTCAAAATATCCCCAAATAAATTTTCAGTTAAAACTACATCATACTGCTTTGGGTTGGAAATTAACTTCATCGCCATCGAATCCACCAGTTGGTGTTCAAGCTGTACATCCCGGAAATCCTTAGCAACTTCATTAACCACTTCTTTCCATAATCTGGAGGTTTCTAGCACATTGGATTTATCCACAGAAGTCACTTTTTTGCGTCTTTTTTGAGCGGCTTCAAATGCAAGAACCGCAATTCTTCTAATTTCTTCTTTGGAATAAATGCTTGTATCAATCGCCACTTCTCCATTTTCTCGCCTTTCCCGAGGTTGCCCAAAATAAATTCCACCCGTTAATTCTCTAAAAAATAAAATGTCAGTTCCTCGAATTATTTCAGGTTTTAGCGGTGAAGAATCCACCAAAATATCAAAAATTTTAATAGGTCTGATGTTAGCAAAAAGTCCCAATTCTTTACGAATTTTCAAAAGTCCTTGCTCTGGCCGAACGGTAGCTTTTGGGTTCGAATCATATGACGGATCTCCCACAGCTCCAAGCAAAATTGCATCACAGTTTTTAGCTATTTCAATGGTTTTATTGGTTATCGCTTCTCCATTTTCCACAATAGAAGCATGCCCGATTAGTCCATCAATAAACTCAAATTGGTGATTAAATTTTTGACCGATTTTTACCAAAACTTGCTGACCGATTTCCACAACTTCTGGTCCGATTCCATCTCCTGGAAGTAACATAATTTTTGCATTCATATTTCAGAAGCTATAAATTTTTTTGCTTGATAGTCAATTTTTGAAATCCCCACGCGGGGGAAACCGTGAGAGCGAAGCGGCTCATGGAGGGGTGTGGGGAAGTCGCCGTCAAGTTGCATTGTAGGGGACGGATTTATCCTCCCCGTTGTTGAATTATGAGGCACAGGCGACGGGAATCAGAGAAAAGTGAATAGTGAAAAACTAAAAATGAATAATTATAAATGATAAATTAAACTTTTGTAGCGGCGAATTTTAATTCGCCATTTGTTCGCCGAAAGCTTCTGTTGATCCAATCCTCTGATCGCCATCGTTAAATCGATTTTGTAACACCTAAAAAAACACCCACCAGCCTTTGACAAATTCTCAAGAGTTTTTTATAGTTAGCAATGTCAGAGTTACTTTGCTAATTACTGACCATTTTAAACACTTATATTTTATTATTATGCCCCGCAATATCGTCACCCTCATGGATCAATTTTTTGATGAAACTTTTCGCCCAGTTTCAGGTCAAGTTGGTCGTATGGTGGGTATCAACCCTGCCCTAAATGTAACCGAGTTTGAAAACCGTTACGAAATCAGCCTCACTATTCCTGGAATTGATCCGAATCAGGTAAAAGTTGAATTAAACGGCAACTCTTTGGATGTTTCTTACGACCACAAAGATGAAAAAACCGACCAAGAAAACGGTCAAATCCTCCGTCAAGAATACTCACACTACAGCTTTTCAAGACGAGTTGCTCTGCCCAAAAACATTGAAGCAGACTCACTCAAAGCCAAATACAGCAAAGGTTTGCTGATCATCAAGGTCAACAAAATTCCCGAACCCGAACCCAAAAAAATCACGATCGAAACTGAAGAATAAACTCAGCATTTCAAAGTAAATTTCCTTCCAAATGGGAGGTTTTTTGTTTTCCAGATTCCCGTCGCCTGTGCCACATAATTTAACAACGGGGAGGATAAATCCGTCCCCTACAATATAAATTTAACGGCAACTTCCCCACACCCCTCCGTGAACCGCTACGCTCTCACGGCTTCCCCCGGGTGGGGATTTTAATTTTGATTATATCAATTTTTAGACTTTATTTCTTCATTATAAAATCTCCGAATATTTTTATAAAAACCAGTTTTACTTTCACCAAACCATTCACTATATCCTTTATTTTCTACAAGATCTTCTATTTCATATTTTCTGTCTTCAAAAAAACTTTTTTTATCCAATTTTTCTTCAAAATACATTGTACAAGCGACTTCAAAAGCATTCAATTTGTTCATAATCGATATTCGGTAATCTTTATAAATTAAACTTAAAGTATCGTATTCATGACCTTTGTATTTTTCGTTTATAATTGTTTCAATTTCTAATTGATGATAGCGAAATCCCATCTCTAATTCATTTTTTTCGGCATCTGCAATGTGTTGATTTACAGCCAACCAGTTATTAGCTTTGTTCTGAATATCTGTGTACTCCCAAACAAAAACTGCAATAAATATATTTACAGCTAAGCCAAGAATACTTATGATGGTTTCAGGATTAGAAAAAATCCAACCAACTGTTTGGATAAAAATAAACACTTAAAAAATTTATTGTTGCGGAGTAGGTGGTGGAATTGGTCCTGGTTTTGGTGGAAAAGACCTTTTATTATCCCCTCCTTCGTTTTCAAAAAACATACAAATAACAAAATAAAAACTTTTGGCATAATTGTCAACATTATAAACCCTTATCACAAGAACTTTTAAATTTAATTATTTGTTATTATTTACCAACTATTATTTTAATTTATAATTAACCATTAACAACTGATCATTATAATCTACCCCCCACACACACTTGGAGAAAGCTCAACTAAACGATCAAATCTTTCCTGGACTTCTTCACGACTAGGTTCTTCCTTTTGAATAAAAATCACCACATTTCCGATCAAATTATTGATTTCTTTTAGCTCCTCTTCTGTGTGTTCCTTAGTGCCAGAAAAAGTATTGGCTTTAGAATCATGAGCTTGAACTGGAAGCGAAACATCTTTAGTGTTTGATCCGCTATTGTGGGAACTATCATCAGCTAAAACTGGAACTGAAAACAAATTCCAAATATCAAAATTACTATTACTACCAGTCACAATACTCTTTTTACCAAAAAAATCTTCCACATTTTTGTTCATAAAATCTTGGGTAGGTCGTTTTGTAAAACTCTCTTTTTCTCCACTATAGACATAAATCTTATAACCTTTCTCTACAAACCATTCTTTATTCACATTTTCTCCAAAAGGTTTACCAGAAGTTGGGATTTTTTCAGGCCAAAATTTACCACTTTCTAATCTATAACCCATTTTATCTTTCATTAAAAGATTCCCATCTGGATCGATTCCGTAATATTTTAAAACCTGACCACCTGTTATATTTGTCCAGTGTATATGCACAATCTGGTCTTTTTTATCATGAAAATGGATAGGGGTTTGGGTAAGAGTAAAGCTACAACTTCCGGGTGAATAAACTTCTTGAAACTTTGGATCACTAAAATCTGTATTTTTTTCATCGGTTACGATTTGCATTCTAAAGTGTAAATGTTCTGGTTTTGGATCCCGAATCGAAGCTGGGGTCAGTGCATAAACCAAAGTATAATAACCCACCCCTAAACAAATCAAAACAAATAACAAAAGAGAGCTAACTATTATGACTAATTTTTTAAATTTAACTTTAGGCATAAATTAGAATCTAATTTTTTAAGCTTAAAGAAACTTTGGTGATTTTGAGAGGTTTGTCTGGCTTACCATCTCCTTGTGATCCAGCATTTTGACTAGCTACTGGGGAAATTTGACTGTAGATTTTGTCTAAAACATTAAAGCTATCGTCCGAAATTTTGGCAAAAATTGTATATTCAGCTGGCAATTGAGTATCTTTTAGCATGATAAAGAATTGGCTAGAGGCTGAATTTGGTGAGGAGGTTTTGGCCATAGCAATAGCTCCTTTTGGATAGGTCACTAATCCAGTTTTGTTGTCATAGTTTTTGTACAAATCTGAAGCTCGTAGCTTAGGTTCGTTTAGGGCGACGTTCTCTCCATTTTCATTTTGTCCAAAACTAGGAGCTACTGACCAAAGCTCATCTGGGACAAAGCCTGGATTGTTGTCTGAGATGTAAAAACTGCTTTTTCCACCAGTTCCATCACCTTTTTCTTTGTCTCCACCTTGAATTACAGCAAAATTATCTTCTTTTACAATCCTGTGAAAACTAGTACCGTCAAAATAACCTCGATATCCCAATCTCACAAAATTTTCCACAGTTTTAGGGGCATCTGAACCGTTTAATTTGATATTTAAAGATCCAAAATTTTCAATCTCCATTTTCATATTCCAACTCTTGTTTTCATTAAAATCGATCGCTTTATTTTCGGCGTCAATCTTAGACTTTAATTCTTTTTTCTGATTTTTGAAATCCTCAATTTGCTTGTTGTAATCAGTAGAAGGGTTTGAAGGGTTTAAAGAATTTACCTGCAACTCAATATCATCTGGTTTTGCCTGCTGAGCTACATAAACTAAACTATTATCAACTCCAAAGAAAGAATTTTTGATTTCCGTATCAGCAGTTTGTCCTTTAATACTAATTTTTCTAAACAAATTTTTACCCAAATATTTTCGACTAGTTTCTTTAAAATATGGCATATTTTCTAGGCTATTATCATCTTTATCAAATTTTCCACTGATATTTTCATCCAGCTGTTTAATAATTGAGTCTAGGTTATCAGAAGTTACGTTCTTATCTTTATCAGCAGCTAAACACGCAACGGTAGCAGCTTTTTGAGGAGCTTGAGGTTGTTGTTGGGACTGATTAGCAGGTGTTTTTTCAGTAAGAGAAAATTCGTAAACTACGATATCTTTTTTATCAAAAATTTCTTTGAATGGTTTTTCATAAACCCCAAAATTACCATTTTCACTAATTCTAAATTCGGCTTTATATTTATTTTTATTGTATCGAATAGCTATATTGCAAGGGTCAAAAACAGCTACATCATAATCGTTATTAGATTCTAATTTATCAGCTTTCAAGAAATATTTTTCTACTCTGGAGTTTTCTAAAAGGGTACTAAATCGATATTGTTTTGGCAAAGCAAACTCCCAAATCACAAAAGAAAGAAGTAATATCCCGATTACTGACAGAGAGAAGATTGAAACTAAATTAAAACCTGGTTCTTTTTTTAGTTTTCCTGGATTTTTTTTATCAGCATTCTGAGATTTTTTTGAATCTTCGAGATTTGAACCTTCTAGAACTTCAACTGAATCATTTTTTTGTTCACTTTTAGTTTCTACAACTTCTTTAATAGCATCTTTGTGTTCTGTTTTATGAGGCTTTTGATGTACTTTGGGTTTAGCAGAATTTTTTGCTTTAGTTTCAACTTTAGCATCTTTAATTTCAGATTTTTGATCTAAAGTAACTTTCTCTGCGGATTTGCTGCTATTCTTAGATTTAGAACTGGCTTTTTTTGTGCTTGTTGACATATTTATAACACAACTAAATGAACATCCTTTAATTAGTCAATGTTTAGGTAAAGAATAAAATTTTATACTGAGTATATTAGTTATTGTATTGTTAATTAATTAAATCTCAAAAGATTAAGTTTTCCCTATTTAAAAGTATAAGTTGCCAGGGTTGAATAAAACGAAAAATCTGCTATAATTAAAGTCATAGCTAAGTGAAAAACTATTTAACACCGCCAAGTCTATTTCAATACAATAAAAAAACTTAATCCTTGACTTTCTTCTAAAAATATTTCCGCAATAACTTCAAACCAATATAACCCAAAACATCATGCTAATAATCGTAGAGTCACCAGCAAAAGCAAAAACCATAAGCAAAATAGTTGGCAGTAAGCACCAAGTTAAGGCTTCCGTTGGGCATATTCGTTCTATTAGTAATGAAAAAAAGACCGATGATGGCAGAAGATTAGAAATTAACGGAATTGATATTGAAAAAGACTTTAAACCCATTTTTGTATTAGACGATGGTAAGAAAAAGGTTGTTAGCGAACTCAAAACCCTGGCAAAAGCAGCAAAAGATGGAATCCTTTTCGCAACCGACGAAGACCGTGAAGGAGAAGCCATTAGTTGGCATTTAGCTGAGGTTCTTAAGCTAGATCCAACCAAAATTCAACGACTAGTTTTTCACGAAATTACTAAAAATGCTATTTTAAAGGCAATGGAGTCGCCCAGACCCTTGGACACCAAGCTGGTTTCAGCCCAACAAGCAAGGCAAGTTTTGGATAAATTGGTTGGTTACAAACTTTCCCCTGTGTTGTGGAGTGTAATGAATAATAATCACCTTTCAGCTGGTAGAGTTCAGTCCCCTGCCCTAAGACTTATTTGTGAGCGTGAAAAAGAAATCTTGGCTTTTGTACCAACTGAATATTGGGAAATTCACGGGCTTTTTGATGGGCAAAAAAACACTGAAAAACCTGATTTAAAACTCATTACAGACGATAAAGAGAAATCAAGCTTACGAAAACTGTTTGAAAACCAACCTCAAAATTGGCTAGCCCTTACAAAAATTGGTGGCAAAAAAGTACCCAAAGAGCTTTCAGACAAAAAAGAAATCCAAAATCTTTTGGAAAGAGTTGGAAATTTACCAGAATTTAAAGTAGTAAGTTTAGAAGAAAAAACTGAATATGGTCGCACCAAACCACCATTTATCACCTCAACCCTTCAGCAAGCCGCCTCTTCAAGATTAGGTTTCACGCCAAAGCAAACTATGTCGGTGGCTCAAAAGCTATACGAAGGAATTCAAATTGATGGTGAACCAACTGCTCTTATCACATACATGAGAACTGATAGTACTAATTTATCTGCTGAATCGATAGCCGCTACTCGTAAGTATATCTCTAGTAAATATCCCAAATTTTTACCTGAAAAACCCAAATTTTACGCTTCCAAATCTCGAAATGCCCAAGAAGCTCACGAAGCTATTCGCCCAGTTGATTCACTTTTGACACCAGAAAAGTTAAAAAATAAACTAGAACCTAATTTTTGGAAATTATACGATTTGATTTGGAGACAAACCATTAGCTGCCAAATGACAGACGAAGTTCGAAATAGACTTAGCTTTGAGGTCGAAAACTCAGCTAAAGATGTCTTTAACGGCTCGATTGCATGGACCGTTTCAGCTGGATTTAAGGCTGTTTACGATCCTTCTTCAATAACTGAAAAACCCGACAACATTATCCTTCAAAAAGATCAGGATATCTATTTAAGACAAGTTGCCGCTCTTCAAAACTTCACCAAACCACCGAGTCGCTATTCACCGGCTAGTTTGATCAAAAAAATGGAAGAATTGGGTATCGGTAGGCCTAGCACCTACGCCTCAATTATTTCAACTTTAACCGACAGAAACTACGCTGAAATCAAACAAAATGTGATTTATCCATCAACTTTAGGAATCAAAGTAAGCGATCTTTTAACCGAGAATTTTACCGAAGTAACTGGCAGTGAGCTAACAGCCAACATGGAAGACAACTTAGACCAAATCTCCAGAGGTGAAAAAGAGTATAAACAAGTTTTGTCTGAATTTTGGATAAACTTTAAACAGCAGGTAGAATCTCAATCTCCTAAAGTTAGTGAATTTAAGTCCAAATATCAAACCACTCAAACTGATGTTTTGGATCCCAAATTTGGTGAAGCAATGGTCTTGAAAGTTGGTCGCTTTGGCGAATATTATCAAAATCCCAATCACCCAGAATCAATTTACCCAAAGAATTTTAGAGAAGTTGAAGCAGCTTTAGCAATAGCCACCGAGCAATTTAAAGATCAAATCGTAGGAAAAGTGTGTGACGAGTGCCAAAAACCTTTGATTGTAAGAGTTTCTAAGGCAACTTTAAATACCTACATTGCTTGCCCGGATTACAAAGTTGGTAACAAACATACTGTTTTATCTGTAAATTACGGCCCATGTCCAAAGTGTGCCAACGAAGGCAGGAATGGGGTGTTAGTCAAAAAAACCTCCAGAGGAAGAACCTTCTTATCTTGCAGCCTTCCAAGAGGTGATTGTGGGTTTACAGAACCAATCAAAGCAGTTCAAAATTAACAAAAAACCAAATAAATTCAAACAAAAACACAAAAAAACAAAACATGTCTCCAGCTCAAATTAAAAACAAAATCATTGATTTTTCTCCTATATTCCTGGTTATTCTGCTCGACGCAGTTTTCACAGTTCTAGGGCAACCAAAAGCTTATTGGGAAAATTTTACCAACTCAAACGAGGCTAATCCGATAGCTAGTATATTGCTCGGGTCAACACCGATAATATTTTTTATTGGAGTTTTAATTTATAGCTGTTTACTTTTTTTAGTAACTGTAAAACTTAAAAAACGCTTTAGAATAACCTTTGCAATTTTCTTATTTTTAGCTCACTTTTTTGGTTCAGCATCTTGGATTTTACATATTTACAAAAATATTTTCGGAGGTGCTAAAGGAGGGACAGAGTATTTTTTAGTAGTTATGACTTACATTTTAGGTATTAGTTTTTACACATATAAGACCTGTGGCAAATACATTGAATTTAAAATAATTTATGAAGAAAAAGACGATAAAAGGGTTAAAGATTATTAAATTTCGAATTACGATTTAGTTTGCAAATCAAGTCTTTTAATTACAATTGCTTGACAAAAACTCAGATTTTACCCTACTATATCGAAAGTTTGGATCTGTAGCTCAGTTGGTAGAGCAGTGGCCTTTTAAGCCATTGGTCGTGGGTTCGAATCCCACCGGATCCACCAAAGCCACACGACGATTGAAAGAAGAGTTAGCGTAACTTGAACAGGTCAGATTTTGTTCAACCGAAAGCCACACGATAATTAAAAAAGTGTAACTTAAAAAATATTCTTCAAGGGCCTTCTGTTTCGGCAGTACATTAGGGAAACCTAATGGGGTCCACCAAATTTAAAATTTAATCCACAACAAGTGGTTTATTTTTTTACATAAAATTACATTTGGGCCTTTAGTTAAGCGGTATAATGAGTCCATGGCATGGATTAGTGAGGGGTTCAATTCCCCTAAGGTCCACCAAAGCCACACGGCGATTGAGAGAAGGCATGCGAAGTAATGCTGAACAAGGAGGGCTTTGCCCGACTAAAGCCACACGGCGATTGAGAGAAGAGTTAGCGTAGCTTAAATTGAACAGACATAAAAATTCCCCGTAAATGCTGAACATAGTGAAGAAAGTATGGGGTATTCGAAAAATCAAAACTTATGCAAAATATAACCCCTCAAGAATTAAAAGAAAAACTTAAAAATTCAAATTCAAAGTTGGTCTTGATTGACGTTCGTTCACCACAAGAACACGCTCAAAATTCAATTCCAAACAGCCAAAATATCCCAGCAATGGATATCCTAAAAAAAGCCAGTGAACTCAAAAAATACCCTGAAATCGTACTTTATTGCCAAAGTGGAGGTCGTAGCAAGCTAGCTGGTATGTTGTTGATGGGAGCTGGAATAAATCAAACCTACAATCTAATTGGCGGTATGAATGAATGGCTAAAATCTAATTAAGCCTAGTAAATTCTATTTCAGCTTAGCTTAGAAATAATTTGATCAAGTCTTTCCTGCAGGTTTCCAGTTACTTTGATGAGTTTATTTGGGTCGATATTTTCGATACTTTTGAGAATCTTGGTGTCTATTTCTTTTTGAAAAACTGGATCGGTAAAACGCACGCCATCTTTTTCGAGTTCAAATTCAATCGGTAAATACACGATCAAATCGTATCTATCGGCAATATTGGGTACTTCAATATCAAAATTAGAATACGCCTGACAATCAAAAAGTGATCTATCAGAAACAAAACCCTGACTAAACCCATTTTCTACAATCAATTGCAAATTCACCACACATTTTTGAAACAAACTCCTTTGTTCATCACCAAAATCTCGATAGTCCAGGTTGTAAGTATTTAACATTTCGATCACAGACCTAGCTCCTTCGTGGATATAAGGCAAATTAAGCCTCTCAACAAGCATTTTAGCCAAAGTAGTCTTGCCTACCCCATGGGTGCCAGTAAGTGCGATTTTCATACCAACCAAGACTCCGTGTAAAATTCAGAATTTGCAAATTTATCGTTTAATCTATCTAAACTAAAAAGCTTTAAGAATATTTTGAAGGTGTGATCTTGCTACTCAATATATTCGAAGTTATTAATATTTTTGATTATTCAACCCTCATTGACCTAATTTTATCTACAATTTGCATTAAAATTGTCTTGAGTAATATTTTTAGCTGTGTGTTCCTGTAAAGAATCGATATAAGATAAAAGTGTGTCTATATCTTTTTTTTCAGCCTCTCTAAAATCTTTACCAGTTTGACTTTTAAATCCCTTCCAAATGTTTTTATGAAACGCTTTATCATTTCGGCTTGCTTCTGTGTGTAATTTTTCTGAACTTTCATATTGATCTCTTAGAACATCGACAATCAGACGATACATAAAACTCCCAACTCTATTTGGGGTTAAAATTAGTTTTTTTTTGAGTATCTGACAAAGTTGGGTCGTTTTGAACCTCTTACGTTAAGGTCTCTTCACTTGTCACCAGCCTGCAAGTCAAAGAACAAGCACTCCTGCACCTGAAAAAATTCCAAAACCTCAAACCCTTACAAACACAAAAAGCTATTATCCTCAAACCAACAGCCCATCTAACACAAAACCTTACAATAATAAAAGAAATCTACAATAGATAAGGTTTTTTATTTTTCTCAATATTCTCCCCAACCTTCTGCACAACTTTTAGCCTCGCCTGCAAATCGTGAAATGCATTCATAAAGTAAATAAAAGCTTCGTACGGTGACTGATACGGGGAGAAATATTTATGCACATCACCATCTGACCAAAACTTGGTACACATATAGTAAAAATGATCGCTGGTCTGCAATTTTCGCCAATCTTCAAGTAGTTCAAAATCCCCAGAATCTTTGATTTCAGTTTCTAGTTTGTAGAGAGTTTGAAGGGCATCGACTTGCATTTCGTTCGACCTCCACGCCGACAAATCCCGCTCGCTATCTGCCCAAGAAATGTAGTCTGGAATGTCCATTTCCCCAACAGTTTCAAATCTTGCAATGGCTTCGGATGGAGTCACAAAAGTGTTGTCTGGGTTTGCTAAAATCTTGGCTGGGAGGTCTTTTAGGAATTCAAAAATCCCAGTTTCTGCCCACTGATGCTCCCCAAAAGTCTCGTAATCCATAAACAAATTCACCACTTCGCCATTCCCATTGATTTGATTCACCCAATTGCTAAATTTATCAGCAGTGAGGGGGAAATCCTGCCAAGCTTGATTTGAAAACCTAAAAGCAATATCATCGGAAAGTTGGTAGTTTTTGAGCAAAAGTTTGATCTTTTTGGTACCTTTTGGTCTGTACAAAAAGTTGGGACTTTTCCACTCCAAAACCCTATCTGCACCTTCGGTAATAATACCTTTATAGCCCATTTTCTCAACTTCTTGAGCGACTTCGTTGTTATAAATTAGTTCGGTATTTCGAAAAACTTTTGGACACACACCAAACAATCTTTGCACAATTTGACTGTGTTTTTGGACTTGAGCCTTAAACTCAGATTTGGAATACAAAAAAGCCAGTGAGTGATAGTAAGTTTCTTCCAAAATTTCGCACTGACCGGTTTCAACCAGCTTTTTAAAGGAGTCCAAAACCTCTGGAAAATCATGTTCTATTTGCTCCAAAAATACCCCTGAAAGCGAGAAACTAATTTTAAATTCTGGGTATTCATCGAGTAATTTGAGTAGTAAATTGTTGGTTGGAAGATAGCATTTGTGAGCCACTTTTTGCAAAATCTTTTGGTTGTTTTGATCGTCGCTCGGACTACTGAAATAATCGTGATCTTTTCCGATGTCGAAAAATCGATACTTTTTGATCCTAAAGGGTTGATGAACTTGAAAATAAAAACAGACGGCGGACATAAGATTGAATTAAATTTGAGTTTGATTTGAGTAAATATTGATAAATTTTTGAGCAGCTTTGTGCCAGTTGATTTGTTGGACTTCGAGATGACCTGAATTGGTTAAAGTAGTATGCAAAGTTTGGTGGGCAATGGTTGATAAAATTAGATTTGCCATCTGATCTACATCCCAAAAATCGACCTTCAAAGAGTTACTAACCACCTCAGCAACCCCAGAACTTTTGGATAAAATTACGGGTGTTTGATGACTCAACGCTTCCAACGCTACCAGCCCAAAAGGTTCGTTGACTGAAGGCATCACAAGCAGGTCTGAGACTTCGTATAATGCTTTAAGTTTTTCGTCTCGCAAAAATCCCGGGAAAATAACCTTGCTAGAAAGCCCTAATTGAGCGGTTTTTTGAATTAAACTTTGTTCAAGGTCTCCACTGCCGGCAATCAAAAATTTGATGTCAAAATTATGTTCACTCACAATTTTAGCCGCCTCCAAAAGATACTCCACACCTTTTTGAAAAGTCAGTCTGCCGATAAAAGTAACAAATTTTGTACCCAAACTTTTGAGCTGATTTAGGTTGTCGATTAGCTCCTGATCTCGCTGTCCACTTTTTTGCAAATAATAGTCGATTCCGTTATGAACCACCTCAATTTTATCTGGTGAAATTCCGTAGTGCTTGATAATTATATCTTTAGTAAATTGCGAAACTGCCACCACTTTGTCAGCTATTTCCATGCCTTTTTTTTCGATGTCGTAGATAACTTGGTTTACAAAACCTCCGGTGCGGTCAATTTCGGTAGCGTGAATGTGAAAAATCAAGGGTTTGCCAGTTATTTTTTTGGCTAAAATCCCAGACTCGATAGTTAGCCAATCATGGCAATGAATTAGATCAAAATTGGTATTTTTGATAATTTCTTCACTCAAAATGGCGTATTTTATAACTTCGGAATAAATATCACCGCTTTCAACAGGATTGTGTAAATCCGTGACAATGCTGCGAATATATTCATCTTCCACAAATGTTGTAGAATACGCATTTAGAAGCTGTTTGTAGTATTTATAATTCTCTTTTGTGATTACGGTTTTGGTGTCGGCAAACACAAATTTTAGATGGTCATATTGTAGCTCAAATTTTTTGGGAAGGACAAAGGTTACATCTACACCCTTTTCCACCAAAGCCTGAGTTAAACCCAAACACGCCACGCCAAGCCCACCGCTGTTGTAGGGAGGAAATTCCCAGCCGAACATAAGTACTTTTTGTGACATAATTTTGATTTTTATTTAGGTTTTTGGTTTGATTTTTCACTTAATTTTGAGTGAAAAGTTTGATGATTTTTAGTTCCTCTCCTTCCAAGGGAGGTGTCCGAAGGACGATGGGTTTTGTAACTACATATTGAGTAAAAGGTTTGGTATTTTTTGCCTTAAAAAGAAATAGGTGTTTTGTAACAATCTGAGTTTAGCCAAAACCCTTTGTCCTTCGGACATTTCCCTTATCAGGGAAAAACTACTCGATCTATCTTTAAGTGTAAACAAGGCTTTGAAGGTGTTTTTAGTTAACATATTTTATATTTCATAATCTAACTTATTTTCCTTAATTCCTTGAGTTTTTGAATCAATTCCAAAACGATTTTGACATATTCTGCTTGGCTCCAAGTTAGTGGTGTCGCCGACAACTGTTCACCTGTAAAAGGGTTTATTTGTTCGGATAAAACACCACTTGGTAAGGCGTTTTTTATTGTCCAATCTAGCCATTTATAAGTTTGGGCTAATTCAGATTCGCTCTTGGCTTTTTTGAGATAATATTTACCAAGCCACAAACTTGTGATAAACCAAGGATTTCCGGGGGTGTCGTAACTAACCCTAAAATAATAATCACCTTCATACCTGCAAACCCCGCCAATATCAGTCTTGCAGACAATTTTTTGCTCCACAGTTGCAATCGATTTGATTACTTTTTCATCACGAATATCCAAAACTCCAAACTCCAAAATTCCGTGTATGCTAGACATATCTACGGTTTTATCTACGAAAATTCCTTTATCGGTAAAATTTACGAGCTTTACAAAACTACCCAACTCTTCTGACCACAAATACTTTAAAATAGCTTCTTTAAGCTCAAAAGCGGTTTTTAGGTATCTTTCTTTGTCTTCAGTTTTCCCTAAAAGTTCGGCAAAATTGGCAGCTGCATTTAACCCGGCGTAAACTGTTGAGGCTGTAAAAGTGCTAATTCCGAATTTTTCTTCCCAGAGGTCGTAAGTTGGGGAGGGTAATTTGGTTTTTGGGTCGATGAATTTGACCATAAACTCGGCTGGATTTTTAATGAGTTTTTGATACATTTCCTGAACCAATTCCAAATCTTTAGTTTGTTCGTAATATTTCCAAAAAGCGTATAAAACAAGTGCGGTTTCGTCTTCCTGAATCGGCAATTCATTTTTGAGATCCCTTACCCACGGATGCCACGAACTTCCAAGTGAACTGTCAGCTCTATACTTGTGAAGCATGTAGCCTTCGTCGGTGATTACGTCAGCACAAAATCTGAAAAAGTTTTCGGGAATATGAAAATAACCAGCTTGAATTAACGGTAAAATCACCAAAGCTCCATCTCGTGGCCACATGTAGCTATAGGTTCCACGTCCATTTTTGAGTAAATCGGAGTCCCCTGAGGCGATAATTACACCATTCTCACCAGCATGTGTATCAATAAGTAGTAAAGATTTTTTGAATTGATCGATATATTTTTGATCTAGGTCTAAAAAGTCGATATTTTGTTTGCTTAGCCAAGCCTCCCAGTAATCTCGAGTGGAATCAACCAATTTTTGTGGGGTTTTCTGCAAAACCAAGTCGTTTAATTGATGAACTTCTGAAATATTTTTACCAATAGTTATCCAATATTCGACTTTTTGTGCTGAACTGGCTTCAACTTCTAGTGTCAAACCAATAACAGAATCTACTCTACCATGCTCCACGTTGTTTTTGCTCAAAATCCCATCTTCAGAATCTTTGTAGGTACCTTCTTTTCCTTCAATCCCAAGGAGTCCAATAGAATAATCGTCAAAAGTTTCTCCTTTTTGGTTTCGAGCATTGATCATAAAAAACCTCTCACCTTTGTAATGCACGATGCATTTTTGGTCGTGATCGTAAATAGCTGTGTCACCTCTAAAAGACTCAGAAATTTCAAATTGTTGGTTGATAAAAAGTTTAATTTTACGATTAGACTGAGCTAAATTCTGAATTTTGATCAAACGAATAAAAATATCTTTTTGGTTGTACAAACAGTCTGTAAGTTCAATTTTTAGTTGCAGATTTGAATTGGTAGCGGTTATTTTTCCGATCATGGTGTCTTTTTCAAAATCGATCAAAATCTGCCAAGAGCCATCATCAAACCATGAAAATTTGTTGTCTGCCCAAACTCCAATCTTGTGGGTGTAATTTCCCATTAGGTGATTTTCTAGCCCAACATACGGGTAATAAAGATCGTGAATCTGACCAAATTTATCTAAACCGATTAGTGTGTTGCTGTTACCGTAGCAAATTGATTTACCCATAATTTATGTATTTATTTTTGTTTTGCCATTTGGATTTGAAAGGAAAAAATGGCTTAAATTCATTATTCAACCTATTTTAGAACAGGTTTTTATTTTTTACCAGAGTTTTTTGGAAATTCATATTATTTGTATGAGATAAGTTGCAATAGACAAACTTTAAAATACTTTTTACCCTACAAAAACTTACTATTTCTCACATGAAATTTCTCTACAACCTGGTCTCAAATTTTGCTACTTGGATAATTCCAATTTTGCTAATTGTGTTTAGTTTTACAATCAATTTAACCAATGCAAGTCTGCACAAACAAACTCTAAAAAATTCTGATTTTTACTCAAAAGTTAGTAATGAATTGCAAGGCAATACACTTCAAGAAAGCCAAGTTAAAAAAGGTTTTGGATCGATTTTGTTTTCAGCAGTTCTCAAGGACCTAGCAACTCCTGGTTGGGTGCAAAACTTAACTGAAAGAAATATTGATAATATTACCAGCTGGTTAAAAGGCGAAAAAAGCGACCTAACACTTTATATTCCCTCTAAAGAAATCGAGCTATCTGCAACCAAAACGATTGACGCTCAAACTAAAAAAGCAACTGGTAAATTTGGTAACGACATTCCACTTTGCACCACAGAAGAAGAGAATACTCTAAAACGTGAAGGAATAAATTTGGATCAAAGTTTTTGTCTGCCAGAATCTGTAAAAAGTGGACAGCAAAATTTAACTGACTTTTTGGGATTAAAAACTCAAGACACTCAAAACAGCGAATTTTTGGATAAATTGGTTAAAAATAACACCCTAAACCCATTCAACGACAGTATCAAAGCAAGCGATTTGCCAGCTGAAAATACTTTCCGCAAAAACTTTTACGAGAATTTAAACAGGGTTAGAAATGGGTACGCCTGGTTGTATTCGGTTAGTTGGACTTTACCCTTAATTTGCCTTGCCTTGTTTGTGATTTCAATGTTTGCAGCCAAAATGTCCGAACGAAATTTGTGGCGAGAAGCGAGAAGATTTTTGTGGCAGTCTGCAACTGGAACCTTGGTCACGATTGCTTTGTTGATTTTGATGTTTGGTGGATCTGCTTATTTAACTTCTTACTTTCAAAATGTTCTGTTTCAAGGATTTGGGAGCGATCAACTAGTTAGTTTGGTAGCTTTAGAAGTGGTTAAATTTACCTTCAATCTTTCTTCGATAGGTTTTTGGGTGGCTATTGTATCGCTGATAATTTTTGGGGCGATGCAATTTGTAAACGAAAAGGACTTACTAGCTACCAACAAACAACGCAATAATAAACTTAAGTTTAAGTCTGAAACTGTAGATCCTGATCTAAATTCTACTTTTGATGGTAATTTTAAAAATATACTTTTTGAATCTCAGAAGCAACAAACCCCAACAGCTCAAGTAAACATAGCCAAGCCTGATCTAACCTCGGATATTAGCCAAGCCAAACCTTTTACAGTCCCAACTTTTACACCAAGTACTGGTCCTGATTTTAGCACACAAAGCCAAAATCCTGTTTTAAACCCAGAAACCTCTAGCCCTCAAGCTGAACATCACCGCCCAATTAGTTTGGAAGAGTTAAAAAATGAATCTGAGGGAGTTTCACCACAACCAAATAAACCAAGAATGCCTGGATTGTAGGATTGTGCTAATTCTGCAAATAACAATCTCATTGTAAAGGGTTTATACTCGTTTCACTAAAAATATTTAACTAAACACCAACCTAACTTCAAATTGAAACTAAACTATTTGTGGTAGTAATTAGCGAAACTAGTATAAATAATTTTTGCGTTTTAATATACTGTAACGATAAATAATGAAATTGTTATAGACTAGCTCACAAAACTAACAACCTCCCCACTTGGCTTCGTGTATTCAATTTCAGACTTGTAATTTTTTAGATCAATAACGGCTTTAGCAAAGTGATTTTGATTTTTCCAGATTAGGTTTAGGGTGCTAGAATCTGACTCCAAAACTTCCAATTCTCCATCAAAAGCTAGGCATTCCGATCGAAATTCCATGAGTTTAAGGAGCCGCTTTACCACGGGTTTTTCAAATTCTTTTTCAGCCTCGTTTAGATCGTAGTTGTGACGGTTTAAATCCCTACCCCAACCTCCAACTTTTTCAGCCAAAGCGTGAATCGCCTCAAAGTCGTTTTTGCCTGCCAAAAGCCCGTTATAATAAACTTGCGGGATACCTGGAGCAAACATTTGCACGGTGCGAGCTGTGATGTAAGCGTCGTCGTTTTCACCCAAAAGTGAATAGTATGAGCCATCAATTTGATACACTTCTTTGGTGCCGTCTCCGCTGTAGTTGTAGTTGATTTGGGCATCATATTCATTCACCATTTTCTGCCAAGTTCTCTCCATTTCTTCAGGTTTCATGTAGCCTTCACAATCAACCACTGGGATTCCATCGTGAGTGTCTAGAGTCGTAACTTGTTTTCTTGGGCAAACTTGCAGCCAGTTTTTGAGGTTTGGGCTGTAGCCATCAAATATCGCCTGAGCTGTCATGAGTGGCAAAAGAAAATCGTAGGTTCGTAATCCGTGATCGCTAAATTTTTGTTGATAGCTCCAATTTCCGTGAATTTCGGGTAAAAGCTCGGCATCAAAAGCGTCGCTAAATTTTTTAATCCAATCCAAAAATTCCCAGATTTGAGGTTCCACAAAAAAGCAACTTGTGCCTACTTTTTTGGTGACATATCCAACCGCATCAAGACGAACAAGTTTTACACCTCTTCGAAGCATGTACAAGAAAAATCCCGCATAAACATTGCGATAAACGGGAGAATTTACATCTAGGTCGATCTGCTGATCCGACTCAAAAGTTTGCCAAATGTATTCTTTGTGACCGTCTGGAAAATCAATTAAAGTTTCAGGTGAGGAAGGTTTTCGCAGATATATATTTTTTAGCTCTTCTTCGGGAATTCTACCTTCTGGCCAAAGCTTTTGGATTTGCAAAAACATGTCGTAATATTCCGATTTTTGACCATTTTTGAGGTAATCTTGAAAGAAAATTGAGCTTCTGGAGATGTGATTTGGGATAAAATCTGCCATCAGATCAAAATCTTTTCCAATCTTCTCGACATCGTCCCAAGTACCAAATTTTGGGTCAACAATGTCATATGCTGTTGGGCAAAATCCCCGATCGGCAGTGGACGGGTAGAACGGCAAGATGTGAACTCCGCCAATGGATTTTTTGAGGTAGCGGTTTAGAACGTAGTGTAATTCTTGTAGATTTGTACCAAGGCTGTCAGCGTATGTGATTAGCTGGGGTTTGTTTTTTAGAGGCATAAGTTTTATAAAAAAATTTAAATTTCAAAAGGTTGTCTATTATTTATTATTTCGTTGAGGCAATTATCAAACAAGATATTCCAGCTGATAAAATTTGGAGCTGCTAAAGGCTGTCCGTTTTCAGCATCGTAATTTTCATGCATACCTCCCGATTTTTGAATATCTTGCAATAATAAATTGTGAATTTTAAGGCATATCTCAATAGCTTCTTTGGTAAACCCATAATTTAAAAGACCTTGAATGTGCAGATAATTTGCTATTGGCCAAATCGGTCCTTGCCAGTTTGAGTGTGGTTTTATCATGTTTATATTGTTGTATTCAATATCTTGCTTTGAAAGTGTTCGTATTCCATAATCTGATAAAAGATGATCTGTATTAAGTAGATAATTTTTGATAGTTTTTTCGGCTTGATGACTGCTAAGAATATCTTCCCAGAGTGGCAAAAAACAAGAATAGCTTATTCTTTTGATATATTCACCATTTGAAATATCCAAGTTCCAAAAAATCCCATCTTCTTCACTCCACAAATATTTTAGCATATTTTCTTTTATCTTCTCAGCTTTTTGGGTATACCATGTAGAATCTTTAGCAAGTCCAACCTTATCTGCAATTTGAGACATCGCTTTGCACTCACGGTACATAAAAGTATTGAAATCAACAGAAATAACGCTTTTGTTGGGGTAGTTTAAAGAAGCTACATTGTTATCCGCACCTGATTCCATGCTGTCGTACCACACTCCAAGATCATATTTTTCCACCCAAAAATGATCAAATCTATAATTTACAATTTTTTGAATTTTTCCCCAGTAATCTTTGCACCAATCCCAATCCTGCAAATATTTTGAAGCTAGTAGCACACCTTGAGCTAGTAACGGTTTCATTTGATTCAATCTTGGGTCATCACCTTCAGGTGTAATACAGCCCGCTACCTTACCATTTTCTTGAGAGTTTAAAATATAATTCAATGACCAGTTTTTTAAAAAAATTGCATTTTTAATGCCTTGAGAACTTAAAGCTCCTGCCATAAAAAAGGCATCCCAATCCCACTGCTCTGTGTAAGGTCCAGCTGGAACGAGGTAATCGTATTTTAAGGCTTTATTTGCAGGTTTGATAATTCCTTTGTAAGTGTAGTTTAGAGCTTGTTTGATTTTATCAATTTCTTGATTATAGTTCATATTATAGTTTTTTTAAGTTTATTTGAGTGAATATTGAGATACTTTAACTTGATTCACACTTTTAGGTTGTTTTGAGTTTTTAGTTTGAATAACATTATTGGCAAGCATTTGATTTAGACTTGGTAATAAAAGCCCTTGCTGTGAAACATACGCTTGTTTAGGTCTTTGTGTAGACTCATCCGCAATAGTCACTATAGAAAGTTTTTCTCTTGTAAAATAGTTTAGTTGTGCTATTTGTAGAGGGTTTAAATCTGATAGACTTGATAAGTTGTTTGCATCCATCCAGCTCAATACTTTTTGCATATGTTGAGCCAACACACTCATCTCATTCCACTCTCTAGTTGAGTCAGAAATTCCACATTCTTTTTTAGGAACTGGATTAAGTACCTGCAAAAGATTTTGATTGCCTGTTAAAATCGATTTACTCATGGCATGAATATTAAAGATATGCTCTACTGCCATTCCAAGTGGTATTGGCATTTGCTTAATTTGTCCCCATTTCATAGCTCTTTCTCCGGTATGTGGCCAAAGTATAGAACTCAAACCTAATGCAAGTTTGCGAATTTGGGGATTGTTGGACTGCATTGCAAATTGATCATGAAACAGATTGGTTAGCTGGTTGTTTCTTCCAACCCCAGACTTGGCTATCATAAAAGCATCTGCAATATTATTAAACCTTTCTTGGTTATCTTTCATAGCTATTCCTAACATCTCTATTGCTCCATAATCAGCTGGATTTATAATATCAGAATCATGCAAGAGGATAATCGTATCATCGTTTATTTCACCATTTTGTTCTTGCTTCAAAAGATCCAAATAAGCCGCCAACAAAGTAGCACCTTTTGTGCCAATACCGTTTTCAAGTCTGCCTGTATCAAAGTTGAAAGAATCCACTGGTAACACTCCTATTCTGCCCAGCTGTTCCCAATCTATGGATGAAAGCATTGCTCTTTGATCGAGATATTTTGCTCCTTGCTTTTCAATACTAGCCTGCCTACTTTCAACCAGACCTTCTTTACCTTCTAGAACTGCATTTGGTGTCAGAACTTTGCCTTCTCCAACCAAACTAGATGCGTATCGTGCATCGACAAGCACCGTACTTTCATCAACAAAAGGAATTACAACTCTTAAATTAGCTTCTCTTAAATACTCACGAACCTCTTCTTTAATTCCTTCCATTTCTGGTGAATTTATAGCTCTTGGATATTCACTGCCTCGAATTGTTGGAGAGTTGTAAAAAGATTTTGTGTACAAATTTCTAAAGTCACCTGATAGCTGATCAAAACTTACACTTCTGGCATTTGCAGGTCTAGAACCTATTCGAGTTGAACTGTTGATTGGTGTAGCTAAAAGTGAAACTCCGCTATCAAGATCTGAAATTACAGAGTCCAAAACCTGTCCGAAACTCTCAGGATTATAATCAGGTCTTTTTATTTGTTCGCACAGATTAGGATTATCTGAGTTTTCTAAAATCTTTACTTCTCTTTGCTGATGCCAATAAATTTCATCAAAAATATCTGCCATTTTTTGAGCTAAGCCTAGTTTTTGGTTTTCATTTTCGGTTTGATTGATCTCTGTTTGAACTTGCTCCAACTCTGAAATTTTTGTTTGTGGAATTTTGTTTGTGTCTATTTGATCAAAGTGATTTGATCGATCCGCAACATATTTGGGATTTTCTAAAAAAGAAAAAATACTAAGAAGCTTTTCTTCTGCATTAGAATCAATTGAACATTGAGGGGTTTTGAACATTGTTAGTTCCATAAAAAAAATAAAATAAAAAATACAGTAACCCAAATCCAAAAATGGACTTAAAATTCTAAAACTGGATTACTAAACGAGATAGAATTTGAACTCAATCTAAAATAAAATTGCTATAAAGACCTCAAAACAAGGATTTGTACTTATAATTTGAAGTAATCTAAAAACAAAATAATTTAAACGACTGAGCTAAATTCCCATCGGTGGTGCCAAACTAAACCAACTAAAACTTAACCTAAAACCAAACAATTTTTGAATTACAAAAACTCGCTTTTCTTCTAAGATTATTTGAATTCGAACAGACTTTGACGAACCTAAAATAAATCCAAATTTGACTCGTGAAAAATGAATTTGCCCTATCTCCAAACCAATTTCTAAAAGGGTTTTTTCAACCAATTTTTTGTATCCAAAAGCTTCCCAAAAAAGCGAACCTTCTAGCAAAAATTTGAGTTGTAAATTATGTTTTTTAAGTAGTTCTTTTTTATAAAAATAAATCCCGGCAATTTGAGTTGCAACCAGTTTTGCGGATTGAATTATGAGTTGATTTAAAATTTCAAATTCTAGTGAATTGTCTTGTCTTTTAAGGATTTTATTGATACCTAAAAGTGAGTCAATTTTGGTTAGGTTTAGTTTTTCAGCTTGTAGGTTGTAACTTCGTATAATACCTTTTGTACTGGCAATATCTGAAATTTGATTTTCACCAATCTTCCATTTTCCCGCTTCCAGATTGATAAAATTGGACTGACCCTCAAAAAATCCAAAGTTAATTCCAGTTGCCACAACTCCAGCGATTGTGGTTGCAAAATTATTTTTATTTTCCCTAGCAAGCATTCCTAAACTTACCAAATTGTTGAGGGTTGAAACTTGAATTTGTCTGCCAGTTTTTTGTTGAATTTGGGTTTCTAATTCGCCACCAATTTGTTTGCCGATTAAACCTTCCAAATTGTGAATACGGTGATTTTTGACCAAAATACTATCCACTTTTTTTTGATCCGAAACCAGCTTTAAGTGAGCGGCAATATTTACCAAAAGGTAATCAATATTTGGAGAAATTTTAGCACAAATTATATCGTAAAATTCTTCGCTAGAGTTAATTTTTTGTAGGTCAAAATTCTGAGTTTCCAAGATAACAGTTTGTCCGTTTGGTTTTTTTTGAACAATTGCCAACTCGATATGCGAACCTCCAATATACAAAATTTGAAAAGGTTTTTGGGTTTTTATTTGGGTAAAATTATCGATTTTATTGGAGTCAAAACTAAGCTCAGAAATTTCATTTTTACTGGCTTTTCTAAGCTCTTGGGCAAATTCCAAAGATAGCCGTTTTAGCTGTATGTTAGAAAATTCGCTTACTCTGACCATTTTGCTCCTGAAGTTAGAAATTCGAATTTAGTGAAAGATTTCGCAGGATCTGTCAATGACTCTAAAATTCAATCCGATTTGTTTAAACCCAAAAAATATGCTTTTAATAAAAAAACCTAACCTTATGAATATACCAACTAGCATAACAAGAACATCTAAATTCGAAAGAGAGAGCTTTAAATGAAAGAGAGCAAGCAGTACGATTAGAATCTGAAACTGAAAGACCCTCTTTTGACTTTGGTTTTTTCTTGACACGTGCAAATGCTTTAACAAGAGGATACTTAGCTGCTCACGCTAGTGATTACCCTGAAATGCAGGCTATTTTGGAAAAATCTGAACCAACCGAATCAGAAAAATCGAAAATTCTAAGATATAGAAGTACGGAAAATTTAATTAAAGAAAATACTTTATATCGCTTAATGCTCTCTATTGTTACTATTAAAGATTATCAAAAATATAAGGTAGCTAAAGACCGCTTAAAATCTTTATTAACGGCTATAAATAATACAAACCCAACAAGATTCACTACAGAAACCTCATTAGATGAAGATATTTTAAAAATGGTTTTAGGATTAAATATTGATCAAAATAAAAGCCTAAGAGCTTGGCTAATACCCTTAAAAATCAAAATCCGAAAACTCGCTGATGTTGCAGAAGTCCCTGAGTTACTTACCGAAATAGATTATTTATCCCAAACAAACTCCTCACATTCTCTAGCGACTACTCCCAAATCATAAACTCACCATACGCAGCTTTTCCACCAAGATCCAAAATGTGTCTGAGATTGAGCATTTTATATACGAAACTGTTTAAAAAGCACTATTTGAATCTATGGTGTTTTATTAATAATTATTTCTACTGCGAAATTTGAGTAAGAAATGTAGGTATAATTAACTGAAATTTAAAGAACTCTAAACATCTTTCCCTTGATCTATGGAGTAATCTACATTTTTATGTTCATCTTTTGGCTCTTCTCTGGCAATATACCACAAAAAACTTCCGGCAAAAACTAGAGCAAAAATTGCCGCCAGTATTCCAAAAATTGCCCAAAAAATAGTAAGCCCGACAATAGCTGGGATAAACAAAATTACCACCAAAAATCCAAGCCCAATAATAGCTAAAAAGCTGACTACTAAAGCTAAAATAAACCTTCCAAAATTCCCTGAAGTCATACAACTAACTTGATTTGGTTGGCATGTAGGAGGCTAATTTCATAGCCAAATTTGAAAGTGGCATGCTTTGTAGCCAAACCTTACCTGGACCTTTTACATATGCCAAAAACAAGCCTTCCCCACCAAAAAACATATTTTTAAGACCTTTAACTCTTCGTATATCATATTCTACACTTGGTTCAAAAGCTGCTAAATAACCTGGATCAACCTTCAAAGCTTGACCTTCAGCAAGGGTGTATTCGGTGATTTCACCTGGAAGTTCTAGCCAAACAGTCCCAGGACCGGTGATTCTTTGCAAGAAAAACCCTTCACCGCCAAAAAGCCCAGCTCCAAGTTTCTTTTTGAATTCAGTTTTGAGAGTAACGGTTCTTTGCCCAACCAAAAAAGCATCTTTCTGACAAATAATAGACTCACCTTCAGCTAGAGTAATTGGTACAATTTTACCAGGAGACTCCATACAAAAACTAATCGAACCAGTACCTTCAGAACAGGTATAATTGGTCATAAATAATGATTCTCCTGTGAACATTCTCCCCAAAGCTCCACCTACCCCACCTTCGAGGTTGCTATCCATTTCGATATTTGGCGACATCCAAGCCATCGAGCCAGTTTCGCTAAAAATAGCCTCTCCTTGGGAAAGTTCGACATCCAAAATTTGCATTGTGGTGCCACGAATTTGAGTTTTCATAATAGGCTAATACTGATCCAAGTATTATATATTGGTCAAGTACTTTTTTTATAAAAAATATGTCTGCTTGAACTGATTTTTAATTGACAAAGAACTAGGTAAGATTTGTAGTTTGATTTATTATGAATCCGATTGCTTTGTACCAAAAAGTTTTAAATAACCCAAAAACCCGATACTGGGTAGTGGGACTGACCTTAATTTATTTCTTTAGTCCAATTGATATTATCCCCGACTTTTTCTTTCCTTTTGGATATATAGATGATGGAGTGTTGTTATCTATGATGTTTGGTGAATTAACCAAGATTTATTTAGATAATAGGAAGAATAAGTAAGCTAAAAATGCAGAAATTAAATCTGCCTTGGTATAATGGACAAATCAGTCTATTGAAAGTTTAAAGAGGTGAATTTGAGTTCATTTTTATTATCACTTGGGAAAGTTTATCTTAGGTTGAAACTCAGCTCCCTTCACAAATAATCATCACATTTGTTTTGGATTTATCAAGTTTTATTACTAATGGGCTGAGCTTTGCTTGTTTAATTTCAAATAATATCTTATCTAAATCGGTTAAAAAATGCTTCCAAATTACTATTGAATCGTTGTTATATAGTTCTACTTGGTTTTTCTGATTTAAAAAGTCAAAGTCTATAACATAATCTTTATCTAAAATTAGATATTTTACTTTTGCGTTGATTTTTTCGTTGTACTCAACTCTTGTGGTACATTTTTCAATGTCAATACCCATCATTTCTAAGTGCCAAGCCTGTCTTTTTAAAGAGTTCTTATCTTTACTAACATGATCCAAAGCAAGTCTATTTTCTAAGCTATCAAGAGAAGAGGTTACAACAAGCAAATCTTTGTTGATCATTCCACTGCGGATATTTTTTAATACCTGAATCCTGTCATCAGAGTTTGTAATTGTATTGCCAATATACAACATGAGGTTAAAAGAACTTGCTAAATTCCCTCGATTTTCAAGAAGTATCTTACCAAATCTTTGAGTCTCAAAATCTTTCTCGTATTTATAAACAGGTAAATTGGGATACCATTTATTTATATTTTTTTGTGCCAAATCGTTCATTTCTGGAGCAATATCTATAGCGAGATACTTTTGAATATATTTTAAATCAATTAGTTCACCTAATAGTTTTTTTACAGGGTAGGCATTTCCTGGTCCCAGATCAACTAAATTTATACTTGGGTTGTTAGGAATAAACGGCTCAATATCATTAATTAAATGTTTTAGGAAGTTAAAAGCTGAATCATTAACAGAGTTGTAATCTTCAAGATAATAAGTATCCCACAGATCTGCTCCCCCGTTTTTATATCTAAACTTTAAATTAATCTCTTTTTTAAATCTTAGATCAGAAATTATTTCAACAATCTCCTCTGCAGAAAAAATATCATAAAAATGACTATCTACTGATACAGTTTTAGCATTAGTTAAATTTTTATACCTCCTACCTTGCGATGCTAATCTAGCAAGCTCAGCTTCGTTACTTTTATTGTTTAAAATATTAAATTTCCCATTTGACTCAACTAATTGTAAATTGTTTTTACCAATTTTTGCATTTTGAACCCAAGCAGTAACTGTAGCCCTGGAGACATTATATTGATTAGCTATGGTGGCGTTAATTAGAAAGTTCATAAAATTACTTGACAAGGCTAAACAGTAGTGTTAGGAATTTATGCCAATTTTTTTGGTGCAAAAAATCAAACTTAGCTTCAATTAAAAACCTACAAATAAAAGTGTAGTTAAAATTTGTATTGCCTAATTATGTATCTAAACAATATGATAAAGTCAACTCGGTGTTTAAAAATATCACAAAAACATACTAAATTACTTATAAATTTACTTCGTCAATTTGAAATTGCCTACAAACTTTCTCCGCCAAAACAAAAGGTTGGTTGTTTTAAAGAGCTTGTGTTTACAGAATTAATTAGACTAACCCTCGATTTAGATCTACCTGATCTTAAAAAAGAGGCGAAAAAATCCGCAACAAGGAGAGCTTCTAAGTAACTAGCATTATTAAAGCCTCAATAAAAGTACTTTTAAGTAACACAACAATATCCCCATGTCTTTAAATAAAGAAAATTTCCCTAACTTTGAAGTTAAGCATACTTCAACAAGCGATTTTATAAACCGTGAAAATTTTAATTTGCCTGCAATTGATGAGCTTTCGTCTGAGATAGAACCTCTAAAAAATGAGCTATACCAACTAGGTACAGATTATATCATGGAAAGTAAAGAAGGTCGAGAAATTTTAAGCAAATTTTCCAATGATGTTTATATTCAAAAACTAATAACACTCATAGCTTTAAGCACAACTTCATATAATCAGGTCTATTTATTGAGTAGAAAAGAATCAATTAAATTACAGTACGAACTTGACTCAATTAGACAACAAAATTCTCAACTATATTTAAAAATTGGCTTAGCCTCTTCTGAAATTAACCAACAAAACCTAACAATCCCTGCTTTAAATGAAGCTTATTTTTTATTTTTACAAAATACTCCAAGTAAGTATGCCTGGATTGTAGAAGATAAAGATAGCATTGTTCCAGTAAAAGCATTTGGCGTTACTTCAAATAAACAAATTTATTTTAACTCAGCTGATTTTTACTTAAAACCAGAGAAAGCTAGTTATTCAGAGTATGATTTTCATGATTTTATTCATTATATTGTAGGATCTGCAAATACTCAGTTTGCTTCTAAATACTACCCGTCTTACGATAATAATGGGCAAGTTGTTGAAGCTGGACTAATTAACTTACCAAAAAATCTAAGATCTTTAATTACCTCTAGTCCAAAAAAAGAAAACCTAAAAAGTGATGGGTATATTTTAAGCAACAAAACATTTTCATGGTTTTATGAAAAATTTGAAGATCTTGGAAGTCCGATTCATATTTTACCCGAACAGCAAAAACAAATAGTTGAATATATTTCTGAAAAGCTTAAAGAATATCTACAAGAATTGAATGTCAGCCTACTGGAGTTAGCAGTATTAATGCAAAATAAGCTATACGAAGCTAGTGCTAGCGAATGTGAATCTCTTGGATTTGTACGAGGAGGGGCTGGAGATCCCTTAAAAGGTAAAACTGAAAGAGGAAGAGCTGATTTGGACATACTTTTTAACCTAAATCCACTTCAAAAAATTGCTGAAGTTGCAAAAATAGCTCGAAATCCTGATTTTCGCTTTCATCATGAACATAGAAACACTTTACGAAATCGAGCTCAGGTTTTAGGTTATCGTAAATTTGCCAAACAGATCGAGCAAAAAATATTTGAAAAGCTTGAACCAAGTTGCGACGCTAAATTTTTGGCTTTAAAATATAAAAGTAGTTATTTAGAAATTGCCCGTTCTGAAGTTGAATTATTTGAAGAAACGCAAGAGTTTTTGGAAAAACTTAAAATAGAAGGTAAAGAATTGGCTATTATAAGTACTAAATCAAGCAAAGCTATAGAACAGCATTTAAAAGATTTTGGGATATCAAGCTTATTTAGTCTCGTGATTGGTGGAGACTCTGTAACAAATCAAAAACCTGATCCAGAAGGGATTTTTTTAGCTATAAAATCTTTGCAAGCTAACCCTAAAACTACAATTATGATAGGCGATACGAAAGATGACCTTTTGGCAGCTAAAAATGCAGAAATTAAATCAGCACTGGTAGAATGGACAAATCAGCCAATTGAAAGTTTAAAAAGTGAGTTTAAGCCTATTTTAATTGGTTCTTGGAAAGATTTCAGGGTTAATTTAGAGAGTGAGAAAGAGTTTAAAAGCTTTAGATAAAATTGTTTAGGGTGTGGTAATTAGTAAAATATGTATAGCCTACAACCCCAAAGTATGTCGTAGATACTGACCGGTGTAACTTCCTTCTACTAAAGACACTTCTTCTGGTGTTCCTGTTGCCACAATTTCACCTCCTTTATCTCCACCTTCTGGTCCAAGATCCACCACCCAATCAGCAGTTTTGATTACATCAAGGTTGTGTTCGATTACCAAAACTGTGTTTCCACGATCAACTAAAGCATGTAAAACCTTGAGAAGTAATTTTACATCCAACGGGTGCAAACCAGTAGTAGGTTCGTCCAAAATGTAAAGGGTGTTTCCAGTCCCAACTTTGCTAAGTTCTGTGGCAAGTTTCACTCTTTGAGCCTCTCCTCCAGAAAGTGTGGTTGCTTGCTGTCCAAGGCGAATGTATCCAAGTCCAACATCGTTTAGGGTTTCAAGTTTTCGTTTGATAACTTTGTGGTTTTGGAAGAACTCGAAAGCATCAGCTACGCTCATTTCTAAAATATCAGAAACGGTTTTTTCACGATATAAAATCTCGAGGGTTTCACGGTTGTATCTCTTTCCATCACAATCTTCACAAACCACATAAACATCAGGCAAAAAGTTCATTTCAACTCTAATAATTCCATCTCCTTGGCAAGTTTCACATCGTCCACCAGGCACATTAAAACTGAATCTACCTTGGGTATAACCTCTAGCTTTGGATTCTGGAAGTGAGGCAAAAAGTTCGCGAATTGGAGTAAATAAACCGGTATAAGTGGCAGGATTACTTCGAGGAGTTCGACCGATTGGGCTTTGGTCAATGATGATTGGTTTGTCGATGTTGTTGATTCCAATCATGTCTTCAAACTTACCAACTGTTCGGTGACTGTCGTAAAAGTAATTCATCAATTGATTGCTAAAAATCTCGTTGATTAGGGTTGATTTACCACTTCCTGAAACCCCAGTGATGGCTACAAATTTACGAAGTGGGATATGAATATCTACATTTTTAAGATTATTTTCAGTTGCTCCTAAAATCGAAATTACCTCGCCACGGAACTTGCCGTTGGCTGTAGCTTCAGCTTTGGAAGTGTTTTTACCTCCTTCGTGGCTTTCTAGCTCGATAGCTTTCACCAATTCTTCACGATTTACCTCTCGTCTTTTTTCAGGAATCTCCACTTCTTCTTTGTGTGCCAAAAACCTACCCGTTGGAGAGCTGTCCATTTGGGAAACCATTTCAGGCGTTCCGAAACCAACAATTTCTCCACCGTGTTTACCAGCCCCTGGTCCAATATCAACCAAAAAGTCTGCTTCACGCATGGTTTCTTCATCATGTTCAACCACCAAAACACTGTTTCCAAGATCTCTAAGGTATTTCAGAGTGTCTAAAAGTTTGGAGTTATCTCGTTGGTGCAAACCGATTGAAGGTTCGTCTAAAATGTACAAAACTCCTGTCAAACCTGATCCAATTTGGGTTGCTAATCGTATTCTTTGAGCTTCTCCGCCTGAAAGTGTATCTGAACTTCTAGCCAAAGTTAGATATTCTAAGCCTACATTTTCCAAAAACCTGATTCTTGAGACAACTTCTTTTAAAATTAACCTACCAATTTCGTATTCTTTTGGAGAGAGTTCTTTGTTTTCATTTTTATGCAAAGTGGTAAAATGCGCCAAACTGTCCGTGATAGACATCTCAGAAACTTCGGAAATATTTTTACCTGCGATTGTGACTGCCAAACTTGCTGGTTTTAACCTATGACCCTTACAGATAGGACAGGTTTTTTTGGTCATGTAGTTTTCGATATCTCTGCGGGCTGAATCGCTAGTGGTGTCTTTGTAGCGTCTTTCAAGGTTACGAATTACACCTTCAAATTTACCATCTGGAGTTCCGTAAAGAATTGCATGTCTTTGTTTTTCAGTAAGTTGTTTCCAAGGAGTCTTGAGATCAAAGCTGTATTTTTTGGCTAAATCTTCAAACATTCTAGTTAACCAACCTCCCGAAATACTAAGTCTGCTAAGCGGGCGAATACAACCTTCCATGATTGATAATTTACTGTTTGGTACCACCATGTCAGAATCAATTTCAGTAATTACACCAAGTCCGCTACAAGTTGGACACGCTCCGTGTGGGGAATTGAAACTAAAAGACCTTGGTTCCATTTCTCCAGGATTTCCATGTCCATTTGGACAAGCTCGGTTTTTGTTGAAAAATAATTTTTCGGCTTCACCGTCTTCTTTTATGTCCAAAACAATGGCTTTTTCTTTACCAAATTTGAGTGTGATTTCTAAAGAATCTACCAGTCTTTGCCTGTCTTCTTGGCTGATTGTAAGTCTATCTACAACGATTTCGATGGAGTGTTTTTCTTGCTTGTTTAAGTTCAATTTTTCGGCTTCTTCGATTAACATTATATTGTTATCAACTCGGATCCTTCTAAAACCATTTTTCTTAGCGTCGATAATAAGTTGTTTGTGCCAGCCTTTCTGATCTTCAACCAAAGGAGCTGCTAAAATCACATTACAACCTCCTTTTAAAGCAATAATCCTGTCCGTCATTCTTGCCACACTTTCTCCACTTACTTCCGATCCACAAACTGGACAATGTTGAGTCCCCGCTTTGGCATACAAAAGCCTCAGGTAGTCATAAATTTCGGTGGTTGTACCAACTGTAGAACGTGGGTTTGAAGAGGTCGCTTTTTGGTCGATTGAAATTGCTGGTGATAGTCCATCGATTGAGTCCACATCAGGTTTTTCCTTTAATCCCAAAAATTGCCTAGCATATGCTGACAAACTTTCTACATATCTTCTTTGACCTTCAGCATAAATGGTATCAAAAACCAAGCTAGATTTACCTGAACCCGAAAGCCCAGAAAAAACCACAATCTGATTTTTGGGAACTACAATCGAAATATCTCTTAAATTATGCTCTCTAGCTCCACGCACAGTTATAAAATCGTGTGGATTTGGGATAAAAGTAGCGTCGCCAAGTTTTTCAGGGGAATTATATTCTAGAGTTTGAGCAATAATTGGAGTAAGCGGTTTGTTCATAATTTGTTTATTAGTATTAAAATACCTCGTGAGCTTGCTACGAGGTCAAAAACTTAAAGTTTTTGTTTCCAGAGCTTGCTCTGGTTATTTAATACAAGCTCATTTTAAGGCAAAAATTGTAAATAAGAGCTTTACACTATAGACCAGCGAATAACTAAACTATTGTCAATTTTATACCTAAGAAGGCGACTTTACCGTTGTTATCATTTTTAAGCTTAAAAAACAATCTGCAAAAAGCTTTTATACACTAAAAACAAAAGTTCGACATATCCGAATACCATCTCAAAACCTGTTGTCAATTCATGTTTTTTACTGTAAGATAAGACAATATTTCAATATTAAATATGAATAGTTTAGAATTAGATACTCAAACCCTTCTAAAAAAACCCCGAAAACAAAGCTTTTATAGAGATTTTGGTGAAAAGTCTTTTGGGTAAAAACTTGAGTGAGATCGAAGATAAAGATCAACAAATTATAAACTGCCTAAATATTTTTGAAAAGTATATCCTAGAATACATCGAAACCAAACACAACAAAAAGCTCTCCTTCCAACTCCAAAACACCTCCCCAGAAAACAACTTTTTTGCAAAGTTTGAAGAGCTTGGGGAAGTTTACGACGAAGCCTACAAAGCCTTTTTTAACGACCTAAAAATCCACTGGCAGTCTTAATACTAACAACCCTAATTATGTTGCCTGATTTTTTTAAACCTAAACCAAAAAAGCCTGAAATATCTGAGGCAAATCATCCTCCTGAATCTAAAACCCCTAGCCAACCAGGCTTTTTTGCTAAAAATTTTCCGTCGAAACCAGAATCTCCACAGCAACCAATAACAGCAATCAATGCCATCAATCAAGCCCAAGAAATACCACCTCAAAGAACTCGAGATCTTTGGAATAATTTCACAAATTGGTTTAGGCAGAACAAAAAAAATATTGGATTTGGATTGGCTACATTCACCCTTGGAGGCTTAAGCTTGCTTGTTGCTAACGACTTTACTGGAAAAACTAATAATATTAACACTTCATATTCACCTGAAGTTTTAGAGGTAATACGTTCAAGTCGTGTGAAAATTAATGACATAGACGGGGAGGGATGGTTGGAAACAATACGCCTTGATACTACAAAAAACTCTGTCGAAAGTGACGATGAGGATCCTTGGGATTCAGAAGAACTAGATGAAGATGTAGTAATACCTGACAATCTTAACAGAATTGAAACAAATGCAAGTTTCATAAGGCCAGAATTCATTAAAAGCGGACCTAAACTCCTAACCCCTGCAAAATCAGGATATGACGACATCCAACCCCCAGCTACACCACCTGAAGTAGATACTACAGAAACTTCACAACAGCAATCAGATATTCCCGAGCGAGAATTGACACCAGAGGAGGAGGAATTTAAAAAATTAGAAGGTTTACTTGATGAAATGGATAACGCTACACGAGAAATAAACACAAATCAGACTATTCAACCCATTAATAAATATTACCGTGCTGTTGAGAATTTAAACGACGACGCTTTTAAATACCTGCAAAGTCTTGTGGGCGATAATGAATTAGAATTAAATAATCAATTATCTTCTATTTTTGGTAGGATGGAACAGCTTTTAAAGTTACAACTTACAGATGATGATAAAAATGGTGTAGAGGCATTAAAAACAATGCTTATGAAAGAGTTAAATGAAAGGAATTTTTCTAAACAAGAAATATCAGACTTTTTTCAACCAATTATAAACCGTATCTGGAAAAAAATATCTAGATATAACATTAACATACCAGCTCAATTTCAACCAAAAAATTCAACTGAACAAAACCCAGAACTTGTAAATTTAAACCATGAGTTAGCCGATTTGGTAGAAGATGCCAAAATTTCAGGATTGTCTTCAGAGCTGGTAAAAACCTACACAAAGTTGGGAAATATTGGACTCACACCTGAACTACTAAAAGCCCAGATTAAAAACCTAAAACTGGACATCATAACCCACACTCTAAAAAGTATTGAACAAAATAAACCCTTTACAATCAGCATAGAAACTCAAAAACTTATAACCAACCCAGACTTGGTAAAAACTGCAATTGAGCGAAATCCCGAATTTTTGGTGCCAGAATTTTTTCAGAATTTTATTACAGCAAGCCAAAAAATGCTTAAAAATACACAAGCACTAGAATTTGAAAAGCAGGCGATAATCTTTTTATTAGATTTTATATTTAAAACTTATTACGCCTTTGAGACGGTTTTTATGAATCAACCAGTTTTCGAATCTACAGAAGCCGTTTTGAATGCCATTCAATCAGCTGAAAAAGAAGTGATTTATACTGATGGAAAAAACAGTTTTGTGATAAGTTCCTTTGAAATCAGAAATAGAATATGGTTAAAAATGAAACTAAAAAATAGTAATGGTTTTCAGTTCTTTAAATTTCAAATAAATGAAATCGGAAAAGTCTACCCACTAAAAAACTTCACCTTCGCTTAAAGTAAAGCTAAAAAATCAGATTAACTTTTAGCCTAAATCCCGAGATTTGATCGCAAATATTTCAAAAAGTTCTTTAGACTTCGTTCTAACACCTCATAAGTTTCTTCAAAGTCAGATTCGTTTCCGTAGTACGGATCAACCACATCGTCTTGGTCTTTTTGTTTGTCGAAATCTCTCATAAGTCGAATTTCTACTGGTGAATGGTTTTGTGGTTCAGTTTTCAAAATATCACTTAGGTTTATCCTATCCATTGCCAAAATATAATCATAATCTTCGTAGTCTTGGGCTACAATTTTGCGTGCTGGGCTCCAATGTTCAATTCCATGATTGAGTAAGATTTTGGTAGTTCTAATGTCTGGAGAATCTCCTTGGTGTGAGCTAGAAGTGCCAGCTGAATCAATACTAATCGACTCTTGTAAATTGTTTTCTACAATCAACTTTTGAAAAATCCCGTGTGCCATTTGAGACCTAACTACATTCCCCAAACACACAAATAAAACTTTAATCATATCAAAAATTTAAATTATAAAATTCCTGTTAAGTCTAGATTGGATTTTTTGACCACTGTTTGATTTTGTTGATCGTTAGAATTTCTATCTGATTGTCTGTTTCTATCTTGGTTTCTTCTATTCTGATTTTGATTAAATCTCACCACATTATTAGCTTGTTGATCAGATTCTGAACCAGAATTACCTCTATTGAATTTTACAATATTATTAGCTTGACCATTTTTAATTTGATTAATTTCAGATTTTAGCAGTTCGATTTTTTGCATCACCCCATTTTCCTTGTAGTTATCAGCTCCAACTGCTGCTAGTTGTTGATTAACATCGTCAAATTTTCTACGAGTTTCGGTGCGTAAAATCCTAACTTCTTTTTCTAATTTATCCAGATCATACTGCAAGTCCTCAATTTGATCTTGAACTGGAGTATCACCTTGAAGACGGGTATTACTTTTAAGTAGTTGAATATCTTTTGCCTGAGCGACAATAGTATCATTCATCTGCAAATGCTTCTTGGTCAGGTCTTCAAAGTGGTCGGCAATATTTTCGTAGTTTGAAAGAAGTTTGGTAATTCTCTCCAAAAAATTCATGAATTTTCGCTGATTTGTGTCGTAGGTAGAAACATAATCCTGGTAAATTTCATTTAACATTTCTTTGGTTCCACCTTCTTTAAGATCGCTAAAAGAAATTGCGTCTTTGGGATTATTTTTGCTAGATGGATTGGAGTTAGTATCTTGATTTGATTTTTCTTCTTTGCTAAAATTATTAGTATTTTCTTTAGTTTTTTGATCAATTTTTGGCTTAGAATTCTGATTAAGTTCAGGTTTTGAGTTATTATTATTTCTCTTGATTTGAGGGGTAAATTCAAATTTTAAATCGTCTTTTTTGATTTCTTTATTTTCTTCACTATCTTTAGGCTGATTAGATTGAGGTTTTGAGCTAGAATTTTTTGGTTTGTATTCAAATTTTAAATCTTCTTTTTTATCTGATTTTTCTTTTTCTGTGTTATCAAGAAGCGGATTTGGACGATATTTATTATCTTTAACCAAAGACTCCATGTTTATGTCTTCTTTTTTCTTTGGTTGAAAATTTTTGTTATTTTTAGGAACATCCAAACTCAAATCAAAATTATCTTTAACCTTAAAAGGATCAGGTTTTTGAACTGGTTTTGACTGGGGTTTTAATTCTATTTTTTCAACCTCTTTTTCAATTTCCGCCGAATCTCCAGATGAAGCAATAAAATCATCCATCGAGTCAATGTCTTCATTGTTTTCTGTAATTTCTTCGAGTTTAGGAGCAACAAAAGGATTCTCTTTAAGTTTAGCAGGCTCTTTTATTGGTGGTAATTTTTCTTCTGGCTTAGAAGGTGCGACTTGTGGAAGCGGGAAAGAGGCTGGCTCAATAAAATTCTCCTCTGGTTTAGGCGAGATTACGTTAAAAGTTGGGGATGGCTCAGCAAAGGTAGTCTGAGCTACTGGCTGAGGTTGAAAATTAGCAACTGGAGCCGGTTGTGGCTGGTTTTGTTGATAATCTCCAAAAAAAGCTGGTGGGTTTTGATTACTTTGAGGGTTTCCAAAAGGTTGAGGTTGTTGCGAGAGGTTTGCCTGGGGGTGTGGTTGAGGTTGAAAATTAGCAACAGGAGGTTGGTTAAAGTTTTGATTAAATTGAGGCTGTGGAGCAGGTTCTTGGAAGGGTTGGGGTTGAAAATTTTGACTATTAAAATCGTGATTTTGGTTGAAAGCTGGTGGGTTTTGGTTAGAATAATTGGTATTTTGAGCTATCGGATGATTTTGAGAAACAGGAAAATTATCAAATTGATGTGGCGGTTGAGGAAAATTTTGCGGCTGGTTGTGAACTTGAAAAGGTTGAGGTTGTGGCTGGTTTTGTTGATAATCTCCAAAAAAAGCTGGTGGGTTTTGATTACTTTGAGGGTTTCCAAAAGGTTGAGGCTGTTGTGAAAAAGGGCTTGCCTGAGGTTGTGGCTGAGGTTGAAAATTATTAATTGGACCTGGAGATGGGTTGAAATTTTGATTTATTGGAGGTTGTTGAGATGGCTCTTGGAAAGGTTGGGGTGAGGAAATGATATTATTAGCAAAACTCTCTGGTACGGCATTTTTCTGATTATCTTGCCACATTGAGTGCAAAATATCTACGAGTTCTTCTTTCTGCTCTTCATTGGCAGTCGCTAACCACTCTCTCCATTCGTTTTTCTCACTCTCAGACAGAAAATAGCTAAAATTAATAGCCTCTGTGGGAGTTCCTGGAAATCCGTCTGGATAGTTTTGAATTGCCATTTAAATTGTTAGTTTCTTTTTGAGTTACTTAAATGAATTGGTTGAAATATTTTGTTTAAATTAATTGTAGCAGATAAAATCAATCTTGACCAGAGCTTGAAGGACTCAATCCGAGTATAAATTACCCATCTAATATTCACCAGATTTTATGAAAAGTTTTTTTAAAGTAAAACCGACTAACCAAAGTACTCCCTACCCTCCAAACCTTCTGGCATGGCTTGTTGGTCGGACTTTTTGGTGGGTAAATCGTGATCGTACTGATAGTTTTTGCCATATCCGAGGTTTTTCATAAGTTTGGTGGGAGCGTTACGAAAATGTAGTGGAACTGGCAGACTTCCAAATTTTTGCACATCAGCTTTGGCAAGATTTAGGGCTGTGTAGCTAGAATTATTTTTGGGACTTTTGGCTAAAAATTCAGCTAATTGCACCAAGGCCGTTTCGCACTCCGGCATTCCGAGGTTTTGGACTGCAATATAAACTTGATTGGCGAGTAAAAGTGCGTTTGGGTTCGTGTTTCCAATATCTTCACTGGCAAACCTGACCAATCTTCTGGCGATATAAAGCGGATCTTCGCCGGCTGTGAGCATTCGCACAATCCAATAAACTCCGGCAGTTGGGTTGCTAGAACGCAAGCTTTTGTGAACTGCTGAAATTAGGTTATAGTGTTCTTCACCGTTTTTGTCATACAAAAGGGATTTTTGGGCAGCTTTTTGGATAAGTTCTAAATCTAAAGAATTGGTGCGGGCAAATTCAAGGGCAATCTCCAAAGTATTTAGAGCAAATCGCAAGTCTCCATCGCTAAGTTTGGCTATATAATCGAGTAAATCGACTTTTTCTTGTAAAATTTGGAGGGCTTTTTGGTCAAAATTAAACTCGTTTTTAACTAAATTTTTGCTTAGCAAATCAACCGCTTTTTGGAGGGCAACTAAAATATCTTGATTCGAATGTGGCTTGAAAACAATTACTCGGCAACGGCTGAGAAGGGCTGAGATTATGCTAAAACTGGGGTTTTCGGTGGTGGCTCCAATTAGGGTGACGGTGCCATTTTCCACAAAAGGCAAAAGTGCATCTTGCTGGGCTTTATTCCAACGGTGAATTTCATCAATAAATAAAATTGTGGGCTTGTTCTCCAGCTTGTTTTGGTCAGCTATTTTTAGGACTTTTTTGAGATCTTCTTTACCCTGCATGACGGCTGAAAGTGAGATAAATTCGGCATTTTGGGTGTTCGAAATAATATTTGCGAGGCTAGTTTTCCCACTCGCTGGCGGTCCCCAAAAAATCATACTTGGGATTTTGCCAGTTTCAAGAAGCTTTTTGATCAGCCCATTGTCCCCAACAAGCTCTTTTTGCCCAATAAAATCAGCTAAACTACTTGGTCGTAAAAAATCAGCAAGAGGTTGTGGCATATAAAGCTTAAAGTTACTTTTAGTGAAATTTCAGTCAACAGTAGCTTAAAAATAGCATAGAACCAAAATTGGAAAGAGACAACGATTTTCGAGAATTGGTTGAAAGAAGTCTACTTTTTTAATTTTATTAGATTCAAAATATTTAAAATTTCTTTGATTGTATTGTTATTTTTGGCGATTTTTAGGACTTTTTCTTTGGTCGCATTTTTATCTAACCAGTTTTCCAACTCCTGAAGTTTTACCTCGTCCTTCGATTTTCCATCAAAACAAATTGAACAAAACTTTCTCTCTATACTTTTATATTGTTTGGAGTCGCAAATTGATTGTTTTTGCTTTTGATCCAAAAAACGAGCTAGCAAATACTCGAGTGAATAATACACAGGAATTAGTTTACAGTTTTGAGGAAGTATTTTTGTCTTAATTTTTTTGTTTATTTCAGAAATATTTTCACCTGAATTATCAGTATCAAAAAAGCCGTATATTTGATCAAAACCCAAGTTTGCTTTAATTGTCTTGCAAATTCCTTCTAATTTTTTCCCACCTGAAAGTTTTATTGTTGGTTGATGACTATTTTCTAAAATAAGGTCTTTGATTTTCTTTAAAAAAACTCGATCTTTCTCACCCTCACAAACAATCAAGACTCTAAAGTCTTCTTTTCTGGATTGTCGAAATCTCGGATTCTTATTATATTTTGGGGATTGCACCATATTTTCCGGCTAAATATTTTTTGGCGAAGCTAATTCCCGTTCGAGTCTCTTTGGAGGCTGCAAAATCTGAAAGTGAATATAGTTCTGTGCTATTTTGGTCGTTTTTTTCGGCAAACCAAATTTCATTTTTTTCTAAAATATCCAATAAATAAGGATTGTGAGCAGTAAAAATTAGTTGTGCTTTTTTAGGATTGGTTTCAGGTGATCTAAAAATATTTATAATTTCCTCGAGGATAAGCGGGTGAAGCGTATCTATTTCGTCAAATAAAACAAAATTACCGTATTTAGTTGCATTGGTATAAATAGTGTATAGTAGCTTAACTAGCTCTCTCGTACCTTTAGAAGCCGAATTTTCATAATTTAAACGAAAAGTTTTGTTTCCACTTTTCTTGACCTCCAAAATCTCATATTTATCTTCGCCTAATTTTTTGATCTCAATATCTTCAAACCCAATGTCAAATTTTTTGATCGTGTTAACAATTTTATCCTTCAATTTAGTATCTTCATCTAAATCTTGAAAGACCATGCTTTCAGGTCTTTGAAAATTAAAATATTTACCTGTAAATCCAGAAATAAACAATGGGAAAACTATTTTAAGAATGTAATCACTTGGCTCTGTCAAGCTAGATAGTATAGTACTTGAGGTTAAATTTTGCACATTTTTGTAATAATCTTCGCTCAAACCAAGTAATTTATAATTTATATCAGGTATTTTCTCTTTTGGATCTCTGTGAAAAAGTGTAACAAAAGACACTCCAGCTTTTTTTCCTTTTTTCTCTTCAAATTTTTCTTCTATTATTTTTTCCGAATCAAATTTTAAAAAATATTTATAGATATTTTCAGCTTTTTCGTCTGTAAAAACGAGTTCAAATTCTTTAGGTTCTTTACTCATCATAAAACCAGGAATGTTATTTAAAATCGACGTAAACGGGGTTATCAAAGATCTTGAAGTCATTACTTGACCAATTAGAATGTATAAAGCCGACAACACATTGGTTTTTCCACTGGCATTTGCTCCGAAAATCCCCATTACTGAGGTAAAATCTTTTGGCTTCCAGTCTTTTTTACCACTCACAAAGTCTATGGTGGTTTTGTCTTTAAACGAATACAAGTTTTTGAAAGAGGCTGAGATTATCATATTTTTGTTTTAATAATCTAGTATTACACAAATACCTCTTTTTTACAATTTTTTGTCAAACTAGTTAAATTAACCTACTCGCCTTACCCCAAAACCCTTCTAAAATACACTTTGGCTGCAATTGTCCAGAGCTGATTTTCGTTACCACCTTTTCCAAAATGACCATTTTCATGGATCAAAAATAACTCGCTATTATCTTCACCCAAATGTGAATAACACCTTCTGCTAATTTCAGCAATCTCAGGTAGGTCAAATTTTATAGCTCCCGCGTGAATAATGGCTTGTTCAAACGGCCAAACGGTTTTGGAGTGATACTGCTCAACTTCTTTGTCTGTTTGGATCATAGTTCGATATCCGACTTTGGTCTCTAAATGGTTGGAATTGTCGATAATTGCTAAAACATGTTCTTTATCTAAATCACCTTTTTCGAGGTAATAAAGCATATGCAAAGAGTCGCTACTTTCTACAAAAATTGACCCGAGCTTATCTTTTGCAATGCAAAATTCCTTATTTTTAGAATCAAACAATTGTGTTTTTAAAACTTCCAGCATTTCTTTGGCAATTTCCCTAAGTTCCTGACTATCAAACTCTTTAGCCAAAAATCTTACAGCTGCCAAATACTGAGTCTGTACCAAAGTGTAACATATTGGAGAAACTGGTTCGTTTTCTGGTCTGTCGATCAAGTTTGAGTCTTTCCAGTAGGTAACTTTTAGGGCAAATTTATCACCTCCCGAAAACTCTGGAGATTCCATAAAATAGCCATTTTTAATATGATTTTGGATATAATTTAGAGCTAGTAAAATGTTCTCTTTTTGAGAAATAAAAAGACTCTTGTCGCCCGTAAGTTCGATGTATTTTTGATGACCTAGCACAAAAAGGGCTGTGGTGTCGCAAGCGGCGTACCTGGTTGTTCGTCCACGAATAGCAACTTCTGGAATTTCGTGGTGGATTTTGCCTACCTCTTCTCCTGTGTATGAATCTTTGGTTTTACCTTGCTGAGATGCTGAAAAAACGAGCTGTTCAGCTAAAATCCCGGGATTGTTGAATAAAAACCCCGCAATCAACGAATCCCTACTAAAATTAGATAGAAATCTAGGGTAACCAGCCGAGTATAACTTATTTTGAAAGTGTGGGAAAATTAATTTATCTAAATTGACTTTGGATTTTTGCATATTTGTTAATGAATTTGAATTTGTGCAACATTCGGTTTAAATCGTGACTTGTTTTTGTCAGTAGAATTAGAAAACAATCTCTAAGAACTTGTTTAAACTCCAATAATTCTTAAATTTAAGATGAAGAAATTACAACTGTTTGAGCTAAATAAAAATTGAGTTGAGTTTTTTGAAGCCAGTATTTGTAATTTTGGAAGTTAAATTTAAGATTACAATAAGTATTGAACAGGTTCTAAATTCGAAACTTTTAGCTTTAGGATTATTTAGTTTTTCTCGCCTGTCCAGACTTGTTCGATTTGGGATTTGGCGTTGTTAAGTAGATTTCGTATAATCTTTTCTTGTTCCTTTTTGGTGTGGAAAACTTCAATTACTTTCTGATACGCTACCAGGTATTGTTTGGTCATACTCTTGTAATTAAAAAGAGATCTGGCTCGTTGAGCAATGTAGTTTCTATCCATGTCAAAAACTTCTTGCATATGATGATACGCCTCGACCATATCTTCCACTAGTACCCCCGTGCGACCTTGCTCGATTAATTCTGGCATGGCACCTCTGGCAATAGCAGCTGTGGGAGTCCCACAATAAGCAGCCTCCAAAACACTAAGACCGAAAGGTTCACGAAAACTGGTTGGGTGAAGATTACATTTGGCTTTTGATAGTAAAGCTATTTTATCTTCCAAACCTAGTTCTCCTAAAAACTCAACAAGTGGATGATCTAAATATGATTTAATTTCAGTTTCAAAATAGTCCCTACCCTTAAAATCAACTTTACCTGCTAATTTTATTTTCATGTTCATTTTTAAAGCCAGCTGAATAGCCAAGTGTGGGCTTTTTTCAGAGTCAAATCTACCCAAAAAACATAGATACTCTTCAGGTTCTGTAATAATAGGAAATGGGGTATAATCTAAACCGTTGTAGGCCACTCCAGCGTATTGCAAAGTGGGAAAAGAATCTTGCTGGTTTTTGGAGATTGAAACGAAGTAAAGGTGTTTTCTTTTTTGAAAATTTTCGAGATTTAAAAAGTTTATAGGTCCGTGAATAGTGGTCAAGTTTGGAATATCTTGAAAATCTATAAGATCAAACCCATGTGAGTGAATAATATCAAACTTATCAACATTTTCTCGTAGTAATTGTTTAGTTTTTAACTTTGCTTCTTCTTGAAGTTTTTGAATATCTATTTTTTCTTGATCTGTAAAGCCAAAATAGGTTGATTTTTCGGCTATTGGTATGATTTCACAATCGACTTGAGAGTCTGCTGGAGCAAATAAAATTGGTTCGTAACCAGCTTCTTTAAGCCCTTTTACTAGATTGTAAATTACCTGTTCTGTGCCTCCATATTTTTTAGGGGGAACAGGTATGTATGCACTGGATACAACTGCTATCCTCATATTTGTTATTGTTCTAAATTGCTTAGCATTAATAACTTTGTGGGTTAAATTGTGCTTAATATAACAAAGCTCAATAACATATATTTGTCAAAATAAATAAACCCTAGCCTAGCAAAAATATAAAATTTGTTACATTGCAAAAGATGATTAAATAGCTAATAAATTACTATTAGCTTTGCTACTGATTAAAGGGTATAGGTTTATTTTTATTTTTTGGGAAAGATTTTAATCAATTTGAAATCTGCAACATTTGTTTGATTTGCATCAAAAGTCAAACTTGGAACTGAAAGCAGTTCTAAGGCTAAAAGAATACCTAAAATTAGCAAACTATTTGTTTTCTCACTCACTATTTTTAATGATAAAAGTTGGTTTATTGTAAAATTAAAATGGTTTAAAAAAATACCTAAACCCTTTTGAATTTAAAACACAGGTACTTTAACTGTAGAAAAATTTTAACATTTAATCACCTTAAACAACTGTACAAACCAAGCTTGTCTGAAACTCTCCTGCCAAAGAATGAGCTGGTAAATTGTATTGTAGATTTGTAGCAATGTTGGTAACTCCAAAGCCTGATCCTATTCCAGCTTGTGCCATTGAAACAACGCTTCCGTTTCCGGTAATAGATTGAATCGTAGTATTGTTTCCTAGATTATTATTAGAATCGTTGATTTTGTTTATAATCTGACCACCGTTGGTTTGAAAAGTACTGGGTCTGTTTGATAATCTATTGATTACAGGAAGGGTTTGTGAAGGGTTTAAGGTAAGTTCAAAATTTCTAGGAACTTGGCAAGTCACTGTCCAACCAAGAGAACCTCCTCGTGAGTCGGTGACTTTAATTGGGGTTATGTCAGTATTTGTAAGTTGATCCTCAGACTTTACGCTAAGACCTGAAAATGAAACTCCAGGAGGCATGCCTAAGGATAAAGTACCACCAGAGCTATAACCAAATTTAACTGAAATTAAAGCAGTGCTTTCTCCCGTGGTCACTTCTACTGTATTTCCCCCTGTCGTTGGGTAGATTGTTAAAGGTGAAGGAACTTTTACTTCATAGCTGGTATTTGCAGCAAGAGTTTCAAAACAAGATCCGTTTAGAACATTCGTTGTAGTAATAGATTTAATTGGAGTGGTCCCACCCTTGGTATATAGATCTACTACACCATTCTCTAGCGTTTCTGCACCATCACGATCGCCGTTTGAATTTAGATCTAAAAATACTGAAGGACAAATTCTAGGTACAAAATTGCAAGTAAAGTCTTGATCTGTACGAAGCTCTACGTCTCCAATTTGCATTGATCTTTGACTTGGATCTGGGTTCAGATAAGAGCAAATTATTCCAGACACCCCAATAGAAAACTCAGCGGAATCTTTAATAGTGTTTCCACTAGAAATAAAACTCACAATTGTACCTGTAGAAGCTCCTTTTGCTGCAGTTCCAGCAACCATTTGGTATTCTATATAACCATTAACACCCCCTACTAAATTACTAGAAAGTACCGTGTTGTCTGTAGCATTTCCAAGAAATCCAGCTGCAGGAGCAACTCTAAGATCACTTGCTGTAAAAAGGTTATTGTTTAGACTGACACAAGGATTTAAATTGTAGCAATTTTTGACTGTTCCATTAACTAAAGTAAAATTTGTAGGTAGCGAATCTAGAATATAAGAACTTGGAAAAGTTGTGGCGGTACTTGTATTAGCGTATTTTAAGCGAACTGTCACAGTATCCCCTACACCAATTTGTATAGTTTTTTTCTCTTGGCTGGATTGGTAATAGACTTTGTTTATAGAAACCTGACCATCTCCCCAAGTTAGTACATTTGATGCTTGGGCTGAATTGTTTGGTCTTCCAAAAAACCTATTTCCAAAGAAAAAAGATATTCCCAACATTGTTGCTAGCAAGACTATAAAGCCTATATTTGCTAACTTAAATATTTTTTTACGAGTCATATTTGTTTTTGTTTAATTTAATAAGTTGACTTTACTATAACTTTACACCTCATTTCAATTCTTAACAAGATCACTGGTTACTGTGTAGCTACCCTCGGCTAAATCGGTGAATTGGTACTTACCATCGTTGCTGATTTGGGTGGTGGTGTTTTTGTTGACTGTGGCTCCTGTTTTGGT
>JBIKIW010000017.1:0-28799 GCA_044361365.1 Limisphaerales bacterium
ATATTTAGACTTCTACAACAATCAAAGACCTCATTTAGGCTTAAAGAAAGATATTGGACAATTTATCTCCCCAATGGAATATCTTGGTCAATACCATCCAATGTGCCAAATGTGGTGAACGGGTACACAAGTTTGACAAAATATTTTTTAAATTGTTTTAATTATTTTTATTGATCTTCGCTTTTTGCGGAGACTTTTTTTTAAATAAATTATCATATTATGTCAGTAAATCAAGAAGAATTAAGGCAACAAATCGAAATGGTTTGCATTGAAAGAGGTCTCGAACCAGATGAAGTCATGAAAGCTATGGAGCAAGCAATTGCTAGTGCTTACCGAAAAGAACTTGGAGATAAAGATAAAAACTACGAAACTGAGTTTGATTTAAATCACCAAAAATATACCATCTATGAAGTTCAAGCTATCGTTGATGAAGTTGAAAATCCTCTCAAAGAACTTACTTTGGTTGATGCTAGATTGTATGATCCAAATGCCGAAGCAGGTGGAAAAGTTCGCAAGCAAGTAATGATTGATCAGGAGGTAGCTTTTGGTCGTATTGCCAGTCAAGTAGCTAGACAAGTGATGTTTCAGTCGATAAATTCTATTCGTCACTCCAAGGTTTTGCAAAAGTTTAAAGACCGAATCGGAGATATTGTGAGTGTGGAGGTTGATTATTTCAAACGAGGCGGATATATTGTAAAATTAGCTCAAACTACTGGATATTTAAGCCGTGAACATCTTTTACCGATTGATAGATTCAAACCAGGTCAAATCATTAAAGCTCTAATTGTTGATATAAATGAGGATAATAGGGGAAATTCTAGAGTTTTACTTTCTCGAACTGATAGTGATTTTGTAAAAGCTATTATTCGTAATGAAGTTCCAGAAGTTGAGTCAGGATTGGTTAATATCGATAAGATTGTACGTGAGCCAGGTAGCAGAACTAAAGTTTTGGTTTCTAGCTTGGAGGATGAAAATCTTGACCCAGTGGGAACTATTTTGGGTAAGAAAAATGTTCGTATTACCAATATCATCAGAGAAATTTCGACCACAATGCAAGAAAAAGTGGATATTATTGAGAACAATCCAGAAGATCAAGAATTAATGATTATGGATGCTTTAGAACCAGCTGAGATCGATCATGTAGATATCGATATGGAAACTAGACTGGCTAAGGTCTATTGTTACCAAGATGAAGCTGCTTTGGCTGTCGGAAGAGGTGGAGTGAACATAAAACTTGCCGGAGAATTGCTCGATTATCAGTTAAGTATAATCACTATGGATGAAACTCAAGCTCCAAGTGGACCTGCTATCTTGACTGAAGAAAGTGAAGATTACTCCAAAGATTTAGATGAGGAGCTTTAGGATTTTCTTCCTTTGGAAGGTGAGTTTATAGAGTTAGGTGGTTAATTTTTGAAAAATTCCTTTTTGCTGTTTGAAGGCTGATTTGTGTTATACTCAAACCCAAATTAAAATATATGAAGAGAAAAGACTACAACTGCTTGTATGAAGTGAGTTTTGTAGCCTTTGAGTGTATATTCCGGGTAGCTGGTTTGGGTATAGTATATGAGTAAATGAGACACTTATAGATTATGTGTTTAATAAATTCAGACCTAAGTTTTGGTATTTAATTTGACACAAATTCTCTAATCGTTTTTGCTAGTAACAGTTACCATTTTTATTTTTGAGAGCATATGTCCGACCATAGAGATCGGGCTGTTACTTTTAGTCAGAGTCAGTCCAGGCCAGTTAAAGGCAAAAGCATTTCCAAAAAGTTTCGTTTAAAGCATGTCTTTAGAGGTGGAGCTGTTATTTGGTCAAAATATCAAGGCAAAGACTATTATGTAGTTTTTAGTAGTAAAAGTAGGCCAAATAGGGGAATCCAGCTTCCAGGAGGCAGAATTGAGCGAAATGAGAATCCAGCCGAAGCAGTTATTCGTGAAGTAAAAGAGGAAACTGGTATAGAAACTAGAATTATTTGTCCACTTGGTTTGATTCATTTCGATAATGAAGACGATAATTACTCCAGCCTACAAATTTACTATTTGGTACGACCAGTTTTTCCTGCAACTATAAATAAAAAATGGAAATTTATCGATAAAGATCACACCAAGCAAGAGTTGGAATGTTGGTACGAACCAATTGAAAAATCTCCAGACTTTTTGGCTGCCGGGCAAGATCAAGTGATTGAAATGTTTAAGCAGTGGCTTAGTGAGCACAAAAAACCAGATGAAGAGGAGGAAGAAATTCAATCAAAAAATAACGATTCAGATATAGATGATATCTTTGAGTTAAATTAAATTAGCTTGAAACAATCTAAGAGCTTATCATATACCAAAAACCTCTTCTAAATGAGATAATTAATTGTATAACTTGTTTTTTTGTTCTTAATTTTATAGAATCCCCTCGAGCTCTTTTACTTTAACATTAAGCCAAAATTGACTCTCTTTTCAAGAGAGCTATCCCAATTAAATTGAGTGTCATACTCGCTTTAAATTACCATAAAAACTTTTTGTTCTACCCTGGATTCTCCAATTTAATTAAGGTTGACTGTAAATAAGAGTTGTATCTTTTATTTAATATTAACTAAAATTATGTCTAAAAATATTGGCGCTCAAGATGATAATTTAAGTCCATTTTCCAGAAAAAAGAAAATTTATGAAAAACGTGATTTAAATGACGAATTAAAAGAAACAAATCATCGTGTTGTTGAAGTAGAAATTGAAGACGAGAAGATAGAAAAATCTGAATTAGAAGAGGTTAAAGAGGATTTAGATTCCAAAATAGAAGACTCAGACGTTAATCAAGCTGGTGAATTTAATGAGGGAGAGGAAAAAAACTCAGAAGATTTGCCTAAAAAACCTGGCCTATTGGCTAAAGTCGGTACTTTTTTAAAAAACCATAAAAAACAAATTAGATCGGCTTTTCTAACTTTATTTTTGCTTGGAATTTTTGGTGCTACAGCTGCAGGTCTTTGGTTGATTCAGAGATATAATTCGCTTGGAGACGTAGTTAGTCAGGCTACTTCTATTGATGAAGGAAGTATAGTTTATGATAAAAACAACAAAGAGATTTATCGCTACAATTCTGAGGGAAGACAAAGAGAAATTGTGAATATAAAAGACATTCCTGAAGAAATGAGAGGTTCTATAGTTGGACTTGAGGACGAAAATTTTTACGAAAATCAAGTAGGAATTCCTTGGCAGAATTTGGTTGGATCAACTTTTAAATGTTTTATTTCAGGCGGAAACGATTGCCGTGGAGGAAGTGGACTTAGCCAGCAACTTATCAAAAATGTAACCGGTCAAAACTCACGAACATACGGTAGAAAAGTTAATGAATTATTGTTAGCTATTAAATTTAATCGAGAGATTGGTTCTACAGATGAGGAGAGGCAAGATAAAGTACTAGAGAATTACTTAAACTGGGTTTATTTTGGAAGAAATACATATGGAGTGCAAGCTGCCTCTAAGAGTTATTTTGGAAAAGGTGTGAATGATAAATTGACACTGCCAGAAAGTTGTTATTTAGCATCAATGGTACAAAAACCTGATACTTTTGCAACCGTTATAGATACTGAAATCAAAAACCGCCAAACACCAGACAATAAAGTTCCAAATCCAAAATGGGATACATTGGAAATTAGAAAAAACAGCTGTCTCGAAAAACATTACAAATTAAATTTAAAAAACCGAGGCGCAGAAAAATTTATCAAAAATGAAACCGAACTAAAAGAACTACAAGCTCAAAAAGTTGAATTCAAATCAAAACCAAAAATTGAGCAACCTTATGGACACTTGCAAAATTATATAACTGAGCAACTAGTTAGTAATTTGGATATAAACGAAACCCAACTTTCTACCAAAGGTTATCGAATTTACACAACTTTTGATTTAGATGTGCAAAACAAAGCTCAAGAAATTATTCAAACAACTGCTCAAGAAAGAGTAATTGATAACGGTGGAAACAATTCAGCCTCAGTAATTTTAGATGGTCCAAGTGGTGAAGTTGTTGCTATGATTGGTTCACGAGATTTTAATGACGAAAGTATTTTAGGACAAGTAAACGTAGCCACCTCTCCAAGGCAGCCAGGAAGTAGTTTTAAGCCATATGTTTATGCTTCAGCTTTTAACAACGGTTTTAATCCAGGTACAGTTTTAACTGATGTTTCTACTGATTTTGGGAATTACAAACCATCTAATTTTAGCCGAACAACTAGAGGAATAACTAATATTAGATCCAGTTTAGCAGATTCTTTGAATATTCCTGCTGTAAAATCAGTTTACCTTTCCCAAGAAAATGGCTCCAATCCAAATGGTATTGGTGGAATAAACAACGTCTTAAATCTTGCTGAAAGTGCAGGGGTAAAATTTCCTTATAAAGATAACTGTGTAAATGTTACAACAGCTCTTGGAACTTGTGAGATTACTCCGTTGTCACAAGCAACAGGGATCAACACCTTACTCCACGACGGCAACTATAAAGCTCCCAAAATCTTTAAAAAAATAATGCTAAAAGATAGATTCGATAACCAAGAGATTGATGTCTTGTCAGCTTCTAATGTGCCAGCTTACAAAGATAAAGAAGGTGCTGTCGATCCCTTAGTTGCAAGGCAAATCGCCAATGTAATGTCTGATTACGGTGCTAGAAGTGTAGGTACTTGGGGAAATGAAAGAAAAATCTTACAGCTTGATGATTGGACTGGAGATAATCAAGTAGCAGCCAAAACTGGAACTACGAGTGATGTAAAAGATACTTGGGCTGTAGGAGGATCTCCGTTGTACACCGTGGTAGTTTGGGCAGGAAATACAGACGGAAAACCGATGGATTCGACAGCTTTATCAACTCAAACGGCTGGTAAAACTTGGCAAGATATTATGGTTTATTTGCATGCTGACAAAACTAAAGTTGGCTTTAGCAAAGAGGGTTTAATTGCAACTGGACTTGATCCAAATACCGGGCTTTTGGGTTCAGGAAAAACAGAATTACTTACTCCAGATCAAGTCTCTATTCTTAAAAAAGCCGAACAAAATCTAAACGACCCAAACTACGACCCAACTCAAAACAGTATAATCCAAAATCGAACACCGATCGTGAGTAGAAAGTTAAACATAAACAAACTTGATGGTAAAATCCTACCTAAACTTGCACAGGGGCAAGCTCCATACCCACCTGAATTGGTAGAAGAAAAGGTCTGTACTCAGGTAATTTCAGAATTTCCTAGAATTGCTAGTTGGTTTGATCCTGCAAAAGGGTTGCAACAAAGACTAACTGATGCCAACCCATGTCCAACCGAATTTACCACTTTAGATCTAACCAAGGAAGGTCCAAATATCACAACTAATTTAGATAAAACTAAACCAGTACCTTTGATTATAAAAATTCAAGCCAACTCTAAATTGGAAACTGCCACAATTAAAATTTTAAGCTTTAGTATTGGCGGAATAGAAATTAAAAAAGTTGAAAATACAGGTTCTCTAGAAATAAACTTATCTGAATTAACAGGCCAAACTGGAATTAAAGATGTAATTATAAAAACCACCGACAGCTTAGGTTTAAGTTCAGAGTTAGTAATTGAAGGGGTTAATTTTTCCAACAAAGCTAGTAGCAGTTCATCCTCAAAATCATCTTCATCCACCTCAAGCAGTAATTCGTCTTCCAATAGTAGTTCTAGCACATTTTCAAGTAGCGGATCTACTTCAAGCAGTTCGAGTATTTAAGACATTTACTTTTCGTTGAACAAACTGATTTTGTAGTTTATACTTAATCTAATGCAAGGAGGATATCAACAATACGATTATGAAGACATAGGATCTTTAGATAAATACGACCTCTCTGAGGGTAAGTTGAATCTTTTGGAAGTTGGGGTAATTTTGTTTTGTATTGTAGCTATAATTGGAGTTTTTGTGTTTGGAGTTTTTACGCAATCTACCAAAAATAGAGATACTCAAAGAATAAACGACTTACAGCAAATTTTGCTTGCCCTAGATAATTTTTATAAAAATAGCAGTATCGACCCAAGTCAAAAATATTACCCAATTGCTAGCTGTTCAGCCCAGTTAAATGAGGTTGATTTTGAATATTCTCTAAAGCAATATCTAACAGGTCAAAAAATTGAAAAAGAGCCTCATCAATACATAAAACCAGGTGATTTTCCAAAAGATCCCTGGGGTGTTTATAGTCAAAAATTTGGTGATAGAAAAATAAAAATTCGAGATTGTCCAAAGATTTTCGTAACTCAGAATAAAACCAATGATATTTATCCAGATGGAAGTTCAAGTTGTAATTTCAACCGCAAAATTGCTGATTACAACAAGTGCTATTTATACACAAGTTCTAGCAATGGGGATAAATTTGAGTTGGGTTATTATAGTGAGCAAACCTCAAGTTTTGTGGTGTATTCTCGTTTTCAAAATGAAGCTCTTCGCGTCGAATCTACTACTAGTTAACAAAACCTGCTCAAAATTTTACCCAAAAAACTTACCCCAAGATTTAGATTCCCAGGGAAAGTTACAATTTCACCCTTATAGCTATCCTTAAATTTAGCTGTAGTTTCGTCTTTATTATAACCTCCAAAATCGTAATAATCTAAACCCAAATCTTTTGCCAGTCCGATTCCAGCCAAGTGTAAATAATTAGGTCCAAAATTCGTAAAACTTGCACCTCTATTTCCACCGTAAAGGTTTACCAAGCGACTTCCTAAATTTAACCCTATCCAGGTGCTCACAACTTCTTGACTCTGGTTCTTTAGTAGCCAAAAATGACTAAAATTTTGATTAGCTAATTCCTTAAAATATTCTTCAGAAGGAAGTCCAAATCCTTGTCGCTGAGCAGTTTCTAACAAAATTTGATAGCTTAATTCTATATTTTGAGTAGTTTTTTGGTTATCAATAAGCCAATTATTAGATAGACTTCTTTTAGTTTGATTGCGAATAGTTTTATTTCTTTCTAGCCAAAAATTTTGATTGATTTTAAAAAACTCTCCTAGGTAATTATCATTTAATTCAAAGCTTTTTTCAGGTAGTTTTAGATCAGTAATTTGTAGCTGCATTATTTGCTCATACATGAAACTTTTACTGCCTTTAATCCAAAATTTGGAATTTGTTTTTTGAAGTAAATTTAACAATCCAGCTTGGTTTTGAATGTTCAAAAACCCTCCTAGCTTGGGTTCTAAATAAAATTTTAAAATACTTATTTTATTTTTCTGTGCTTCTTGTTTGAGTTTATTTAAAAACTCCAAAAATTCTCGCAAAACTTCTTCTTTTTCTAAACCCTCAAAACTATCTTTCAAATATACAGGACAAGCTGGTAAAAACCAAACTTTTTGTTTTAGTATCCATGGATATTGATAAATTTTAGTTGTAAAATTACCCACTGTAAATTGGCTGCTTTGGTGATTAGAATCTTTAACTTTAGTCCAAAATTTTTGCCAACTAGAGGTTTGATAAATATACTCAGACATATTTTAATTTTGAAAACTTTTTACAAATAGCCAGTAAATTATTACAGCCAAAATACCTGCCAAAAGCATCCACTGTTGCCACATATTAGCTTGATTTAGAGTTAGATATGCCACCACCAAACTAGATTGAAAAGCACCTTGCCAAGCTGTGAGATTTGATTGCTTTATGGAGATAATTTCTTTTTGAATGTTAAAAACCCACCAATATCCTAAAAGACTAAAAATAGAGGCTAAAAACACCCAAATCAAAAGTAAAATCAAAAGTAAATATTCAGGATTTTGAATTGGAGAAATAAAAAAACCAACCAAAACCAGTGTAAAAAAAGATATACTTCCAATTAGTAATAAAATTCGCTGTAAAGAAAGTGTATAATCTACTTGGTTCATAAAAATTTGTTGTTTATTCTTGCAAACTTATTTTGAAATCTGCAAATTTAATAGAATTATTTTATACTCAAACCTAAATTAAAATGTAAACGTAAAAGACTGTAATTGTTTGAATGATAATCGCGTTTTATGGTTTTTGAGTGTAGTAATTAAAAGACCCTGAAATAAATTCAGGGCGACAAATTTTAGCTTTAAATGGAGCCGACGACCGGAATTGAACCGGTGACCTTTTCCTTACCATGGAAATGCTCTACCAGCTGAGCTACGACGGCAATAGTCTTGACAGAAGTGAGTCTAAGGAGAAGTTTTGTCAAGATAGAGCGAAGAATTATTTAAACTTTTTTAGCATAGTTTAGCCCTATTTTATAGGTAAATATGAATAAAAATGATACTTTAATTAAACCAACAAACTCTCTAATAAAATCTAATATTAAATAATATGCAACAATGGAAAATTTTAACCCTAGGCGTGACAGGTGATTTGGCAAAAACTAAAGTTTTACCTGCTGTAGCAGAATTTGCCGATCTAAACAAAGAAAATGTGCAAATCGATTTTATTGGCTATTCTCGCAGTCAACCAAACAGCCAAGAGATTGTTAAGATTCTTGATGAAAATAGCACAGATGGTAAAAATAGCTTGAGAAGTATAAGTTTTTTTCAGGGTGAATATAACAATGCTCAATTTTTTGATAGCCTATATTCTACAGCCGTGGGGGATCAGAGGCTTATAATTTATATGGCTGTTCCGCCTAGTGTGTTTGTGGAGTTTTTACGCACAAGTTGCCCTCATCATGATAAAAATATTGAAATTGTAATGGAAAAGCCTTTTGGCAGGGATATGGCAGAAGCTGTAGAAATCTTAAATTTACTCAAGGAATGCAGCCTAAATGAGAAAGTTCACTTTGTAGATCATTATCTCTTTAAGCCTCAGTTTTGGCTTAGTCCAGCCCAGCAACTTAATCTTAAATTTTTAAAAGAAAAAGTAATTTCCAAGGTTACGATTCAGGCCTTGGAGTCAGTTGGAGTGGGTAACAGAGGTAGGTATTATGAACAAGCTGGAGCGATTAAAGACATGCTTCCCCATATTTTTTCTTTATTTAATCAGTCAACAAAAATTTTAGATAAAAATTTTAACCTAGAAAAATATGAGAATTTTCAAATAACAGATCTGCGTATTGCAAGGTATGATGAATACACTAAAGACACCGGGGTGAAAGATTCTAAAATAGATACTTATTTTTACCTAGAAGCTAAGCTCGAATCGGTACAAATAATCTGGGAATCTGGAAAGATGCTTGGGCAAAAACTCACTCTGATTGAAGTTGATTTTGAAGATGGATCTAGGCTAAATTGGCAAATTGCACCTGAAGGTAAAATTGAAATTTTTAGTACCGATCAGAACTTAACCCTAGCTTTGGATAAAAAACCTTCTAAAGATCATACTAACATGTTTAAAGCTTTGTTAAATTATGATTATAGTTTGTTTGTGACTCACTCAGAAATGCTTACTGGATGGTGGATTTATGATAAAATTCAAGAAAAACGAAACTCTGAAAATACACAAATAGAATTTTATAAATCTGGGCAAAAATTAGTACAAATTAGTACAAATTCAAAAATACCAAAAATTGAAACTGACTTGGAAAAAGCCAAGATTAAGTTTGAAAATTCTTTAAAAGAGTTATTAACAAGTGTTAGTCTAGATTATGGTTCTAAACCAAATGCTAAGAAGGCTCAACTATAGAACCAGTTTGAAAATTAATTCGAACAAAAAGCCATTAAATAGTTTTCCCCTGATAAGGGGAATGTCCGAAGGACAAGGGGTTTTATGGAACTTTAAAGTAAAGCTGAAAACCACAGTCCCGTTGGGACAGCTCCCTTATCAGGGAGCAACTGGCAACTTTTGGCTTAATATTCAAGTAAAAGTAATCAAACGGGTTCTATAAAATCCTATACACCGAACCTACTATTGAGAATAACAACGTGGATTAATCTATAAATTATTTGACTATTCCAGATTATTTTTCGAATATTTTACTGTTTAGTTTTTTAATTTTGTAATCTCTTAACAAAACAGAGGTTGACAAAGCTTAGTTTATTCATAGTAATTCTAAGACCAGAGATACTCAAGCGGTCAACGAGGGCAGACTGTAAATCTGCTGGGTTTTCCCTTCGAAGGTTCGAATCCTTCTCTCTGGACCAATTTGCGGGTATTGTATAGTGGCTATTACCTCAGCTTTCCAAGCTGATGAGGAGGGTTCGATTCCCTCTACCCGCTCCATTAAAGATTTTTAAAATGAACCAAGAAGATAAACAAACTCACACCAAACACACAGCTGTTCCTTTAAATAGACACCATAAAAACAAACCTCAGAATGAAGGGCAGGGAGAGCAAATCAATAACTCAGAAATAAAACAAGAGTTCATACAAGAAATTGATAAAGATTCAACTTCTGCTGATGAGCAAAATGATCTTATTTTTAACCTAGAAGATAAAAAAATACTAGAGAATAAAATTCTTAGCCTAGAAGATGTCATAATTCGTAAAGAAGCGGATCTGCAAAATATAATTAGGCAAAATCAATTTGACATAGCTAATTCCAAAAAATCTACCAAAAAATCTGTAGCCATGCAAATTTTGCATGTAATGAATACTTTATCCTTGGCTTTTCAGCATTTACCTCAAGTTGAAAACGCAGATTTTGATAAATTTATTCAAACTTTGATCAGCTCTTTTGACAAATCAATCCAGGATTTAAAATTAGTTGGAATAGAGATTGTAGTTCCAAAAATTGGCGACTTGGTAGATTTAAATTATATGAATTTACTAAATACTCCCCAAGACCAATCAGATTTAACGATTAAGCAAGTAGTTTCAGTGGGTTTGAAAATAGAAGACCAGGTAGTTCAACCTGCATCTGTGTTAGCATAATTTTAACTTGACTGTTTGCCAAATTTTTTTTAACACTATAGCTTAAAAGAGTTATGAAAAAATCCAACCCAGCAAGTGTAATAGTAGCAATAGTAGCAGTTATTTTAATATTAGGCGGAGTTTTTATTTTAAATAGAGCTTTTAGCAATCGTTCAAATAATGATAGCGCTTCTTCTTCAACAAGTTCTAATTCAAGTTCTTCTTTATCAAGCAGTCGCTCTAACAGCAGCAGTGCTACTTCTTCTGTAAAAGACGATCCAACCGAAACAAAGAGCTCGTCCTCTTCCACTTCTTCAGCTGGCTCCTCAACCTCATCAAACAAATCTGGAAGCTCGTCTAGCTCAAATTCTACCCTAAAAGATGGTGAAGTTGTAGTTAAAGTTTTAAGTGTTACTGATTCTAAGTATCAAATAGAAACCACCGACTCCAAGGGAGTAACTTCAAAGTATTTCACGAAAGGGGCTAAGACAAATATTACTTTAAATGGTGTCACACTTACTGTTGGAAAAAGCTACAAAGTAAAAATAAATGTAACTGATACAGCAAATGGTTTCGATATAGACCTATTTCAAAATTTAGGTGAGGTATAATTGTGTCTGTTTATCCAAAAAACCTTGCTATTAATTTATCCAGTAAACCGTTTGATTCTAAAAAAATAATCGAACTAAAAAATAATTTACCAAATAATTTGATTATTAGGGTTTATGGGTTAGCTGGAGTTGGTAAAGGTACTTTGAGTAAATCACTTGCAGATACTTTGGGCATTCCTAACATTGAATCTAGTTTTATACTTCGATGTGCTACTCACATTTTTCAAGAAATGAATCTTGATTTTAGCAAAGAAAACATTGATAAAGTTTTTGCAGAATTTAAAGTTTCTACTGATCAGTCAGGTTTAGTATTTGACTGGAAAGGTAAAAAAATTAGCGACAAAGAGTTGAAAACTCCAAAAGTTGATGAGCTTGTACCAGTTGTAGCTCAGATTCCTCATGTTCGTGAAAAATTTGATACAACTCTGGATAATGTAGTTTTGGAGCTAAACAAGCCTTTGGTAGCTGATGGAAGAGGTTCACACGAGCCATATTTGGTAAAAGCAGAAAAACGAGGTTGGAAAGTTGTACGACTTTTGCTAGATGCTTCAGATGAAATAAAAGCTGATCGATATCTGGCTAAATATTTAAGTAAGCACCCAAATTTAAACTCTGATCAAAAAGAAGATATAATCAATGAATTTAAAAAAACTGTAGTTGAAAGAAATCACCAAGATGTAAAAAACATTTTAGATAAAAATTTAGGTTTAATTTCTGAAGATTCTGGTTTTATTGAAACCTCAAATATGTCGCCACAAGAAGTTTTGGAAACAGCGTTGAATTTTGTTCAGGAGAGTTTGTAAACTTGATTTAAGATCATTTTCTAACTTTAAAATGTTAAGATTGGTTGTTATTACCAATAGAACCCATTTAATTACTTTTAATTGAATATTAAGCCAAAAGTTACCAGTTGCTCTCCTGCAAAGAGGAGTTGTCCCAACGGGACTGTGGGTTTCAGTTTCACTTTAAAGTTCCATAAAACCCCTTGCCCTATCGGACATTCCCCTTCATGCAACCTAAGGTCGTTTGGAACAAGTCCAAACTTGCACTTGGTTTCTTATCAGGGGAAAACTATTTAAGTCTGTGGTGATTCGGATTAATTTTCAAATTGGTTCTATAAACTTTCTTTTCTAAAAGTTAGATTTGTCTTGTTGCAAGTAAGTTGCTCTTATTATTTAATTGCTAATTTAATAAAAACCATTACAAATAAGCACTAAAACCGTTATATATTATTAATATGAAAAAAACCTTCTGGATTGTAGCAGCTGTTTCCTTTATAAATGCTCTTAGTTTTACAGCAATCATTCCTGTGCTTTACCCATATGCTCAAAAATTTGGATTAAACGATATACAGACTAGTTCTCTATTATCTGTTTATGCCATTTGTCAGTTTTTAGCTACTCCAATTTTAGGAAAATTATCAGACAAACAAGGTCGAAAAAAATGGCTTTTAATTAGTCTTTTGGGTACAGTTTTATCAAATATTTTGGCTGCTTTTGCAGGGGCTAGCTGGATTTTATTTGCAGCTAGGATGTTAGATGGTTTAACAGGTGGAAATATTTCTATTGCTCAAGCGATTGTGGCTGACACTACAGAGCCTAAAGATCGAGTGAAGGGTTTTGGGATTGTTGGGGGTGCTTTTGGAATGGGTTTTGTGCTTGGACCAGCCTTAAGTTTTTTGGTGCAAAGTCTACCAACTATTCCGGGGACTTCCAAGTTTGGAATGTCGTTTTTACTTTCTAGTTTTTTTGCCTTGCTTGGTTTTTTGGTGATTACTTTTTTACTTCCAGAAACCCTCAAAAATAAAGATATTGAACCTATAAGTCTAAAAACCCTTGGTCTGGAAAAGCTTTTTAAAGCAATTTTTATACCCAAATTAGGAACAATCTTTTTGTTAAATTTTTTATCTGGACTTACTTTCACTATATTTACTTTTGTTTTTCAGCCTTTTTTTACCAAAACCTTGGGTCAATCCAGTCAAACTTTAGCATTAATTTTCTCTTTGTTTGGCGTGGTAGGGGTTATTTCTCAGTTATTTTTACTAAAACCAATCACCCAAAGATTTAAGCTAAATGATGTTTTAACTTTTAGTTTTGTAATCAGAGGGTTTATACTGCTCGGGATGTCAGCTTTCCCGGTATTCGGCATTTTTCTGCCGTTAAGCCTTTTATTTGGAATGATAAACCCATTTCCTCAGACTATTATTTCAACTCTAGTTTCGCTTAATTCCGAAGAAAAAGATCAAGGAATAAATTCAGGAATTAACAGCTCTTATCTCAGTATTTCAAATGCTTTTGGACCTTTAATTGGAGGTTTGCTTGCTTATTTTGGATACACTCAGGCTATTTTAACAACAGGAGTTTTGTTTTTAATTGTAGCTGTTTTTAGTTATAGTGTGAGGCAAAAATTAAGCACCAAAAATTAATCATTAAAATTAGTTAAAATACAACTCAAGCCCGCACCAAAATAAACACTCAAAGCCTACAAAAATCACTCCATTCATACAGTTGTAGTCTTTTCTTTGTGTATTTTAATTTAGGTTTGAGTACTATTGACAAAAGAAGCCAGCTTTAGCATTTTATATAGAATATGAACAACCTGGTTCAAAAGAAAAATGTATTTTTGATAAAAAGCTTGGTGGTAGCTCTGATATTTTCAGTTTTAACTATTGGCAGTTTGAATTTAAAAGTTAATTCGCTTAATTCCACTCAATACAACTCCCAAAAAAGTGAAATCGATACCCAAACGGATGAAATAAACAAGCAACTATCCGAAATTGGAGGAAGTCTTGAAGATGTTAGCAAAAAGAAAAATACACTCCAAGAAGAATCAGTTCAGGTTGAAAAAGATATTGCCAAAATCAACGACTTGATAACTAAAACAGAAGATTTAATCAAAAAAATAGATGCTGAAATAAAGCAAAATGAAAAAGAGATTGATGAGCTTTTGGAAGAAATGAAAATTCTCCTTTTGCAGATTCAAAAAAACCAACAAGTAAGTCCAATAGAAAGCCTAATTTCTAGTCGTAATTTTGGAGAAGCAATTAGTAAATTGTATGCACTTTCTACCACTCAAAATAACGCTAACGATCTGAAAGTAAAAATTGAAGCAAAGATTAAGGAGCAAGAGGCAAACCTAGAGAAACAAAAGAAAAGTAAGAGCGATTTGGAAAGTTCTAAAATACTCTTGGAAGGTAAAAAAAGCTACCTGAGCTCTTTAATAACCAACTATAAAGGCAAAGAAGACGAGTATGCCAAGCAAATAGCAAGCTTGAAGGAAGAAAAAAAGATAAACGATGCTGAAGCTAAAAAACTGCAAGACGCTTGGGAAGCTGAAAAGGCAAGACTTGCTGAGGAGGCTAAAAAACAAAAAGGTGGAGGCGGAAACGGAGGGGGAAGTTCTGGCGGTGGAGGTGGGTCTGGAGGAAGCAAGGGTTGTTATTTTGAAAATACCTCAGATCCTGGGGTGCCAGCTGGATTCTTTCAAAGACCAATAGCAAGTGGTTATGTACTATATCAAAACTTCGGTTGTCCAAGTAACTGGGGTGGGCTTCATGATGCAGTGGATATTGCAATTGGGGGAGGAACACCTATAGGTTCGACAGCTGATGGCGTTGTTGCAGCGAAAGGTTCTGTTGGTTATGGAAACTGGGTGGTTATAAAACACACCTTACCGAACGAAAGGAGGATTTATTCTTTGTATGCCCATATGTTGTCTCAGGCTCCAGTTTCAGTTGGTCAAACTATTAGTAAAGGACAAATTATAGGCTATGTCGGATGTACTGGGATTTGTGAAGGCGAACATGTCCATTTTATGCTTTATGACGAAAGTTATGAAAGAAAAGGTGGTAGTTTAGGTACTGGTATAGGTTATGGTGGCGACTCAAAAGTTTATGATCCAGAAAGATGGATAAAATTTTAATTTAATGCCTTTTCCTAATAGTTCTAGCCAGGTTATTAAAAAAGATTTTAATTCTCGGGTTTTAGCTTTGTTTTTTGCGATTGCTGGGGCTATTTTTACAGCTATTTCCTATTTGCCAATTTCTTTAGTTTTTAAGGGAGAGTACAAGCTTAATCAAAAAATTGATATTTTTAAAAATGTTTTTATTGACTTTGATCAGCTGAAAATTGCTTTTCTAAGCGACCTTTTGAAGTTAGATAGGCAGATTCCAGTTGGCACAATTAGTGTCAGGTTTTATGCAATTTGTATTTTATTAGGGGTATTGGCAGGGTATTTTTTGGCACTTTATTTGGCAAGATCGCAGTACATTGCAGGCACTATTATCGATAGATTGATTATTGGTTTGATTATCTTTGGACTTCTTGGAGCTAGGCTATTTTATGTGGCTTTTAAGTGGGATTATTTTGGGCAAAATCTTCAGGCAATTTTTGGAGAAATTCTTTCTGGAGGTCTAGCCATTTTTGGAACTCTGATTTTTTGTGGAATTTACCTTTGGCTGTATTGCTATCGCTACAAATTTAACTTTTACGAGTTTGCAGACCTTATTGCTCCAGCGCTTTTACTCGGGCAAGTTATTGGCAGATTTGGGAACTTTTTTAACTACGAAGGATATGGAGACGAGACTTCAGTTTATTGGAAAATGTATGTGCCAGCATCGGCTAATTATTATTCAGAGTTGAATGCTGAGTATTTTCACCCGACTTTTTTGTACGAGATTATCCCAAACTTTTTGCTATTCATTTTTCTGCTTTTTAACTACAGCAAATTCACCGAAAAAAGAGCTGGTTTAATTTTTGGCTGGTATGCGGCTGGTTATGGGATAATTCGCTTTGTGACTGAATTTTTTAGACTAGATGCTTTAAGGCTTTATTTACCAACTTTTTTGCAGTTCAAAATTGAACCACTTGGAAAAATTGAATACCTGTTTGCCAGTCAAATAATGGCTGTAATTCTTGTTGTGACAGGAGTTGTGGTTTTGTGGACTCGTAGAAAAGTTATCTACATAAAGAAAAATATGCAGGAATTTAAGACGGCTTAACAGCCTAGCCTTGTTTAAAAAAATAAAATCTGTGTAGATTAGATAATGAACGAAGATCTTAAATCTATCACCCCTCCACACGATGAAGATGCTGAAAAAGCCATTTTGGGATCTATTTTAATTAACAACAAAATTTTGGACGAAGTAGCAGATCGTTTGAAATGGGAGTTTTTTTATGATCCTCGGCACCAGGCTTTGTACCGAATTATGCTAGATTTGTGGTCGCAAAACCACCCTGTCGATATGATTTATGTGCAAAACTCACTTAAAGACTCAAATTACACCAAAAAACTTACTCCAAACGAAACTATAGATCAGGAATTTTTGTTAGAATTGGTAGCAAAAAGCAGTCTTTCAGGTTCAGCGAATTCAACTTTCGAGGTAATTAAAGATAAATTTTTACTGCGAACTGTTTTGCAAACTGGGGAAATCATGCGAAACATGGCACTTGAGCCAAACGGTAAGCCAAATGAAATTTTGGACGAGGCTCAGAAAAAATTGTTTGAAGCAAGTCTTGAAAATGTTGATAAAAATTTTGTCCCACTCAGCACCATTTTGGAAAATACTTTTGAAAGAATTAGCGAACTTTTTCACAACAAAGTGGAATTTCGCGGACTTCCAACGGGGTTTGTGGATTTGGATAAAATTTTAGGAGGTCTTCACAAGTCAGATTTGGTGATTTTAGCCGCCCGTCCATCTATGGGAAAAACTGCCCTAGCTCTCGAATTTGCCCGTAGAATTGCCATGCAACAACAAGCCGGAGTAGCCGTTTTTAGCTTAGAAATGAGCAAAGATCAGCTGGTGGACAGATTGATTTCGGTAGTTTCTGGGATTGATAGTTGGAAAATTCGTACTGGTAAATTTTCAGAAGACCCAGCACAAAATGAGTTTATCAAGCTTGGAAATGCAATTGGTCAGCTCGATCAAGCTCCGATTTGGATTGATGACAGCGGAGGTTTGAGTATTTTAGAACTACGAAGTAAAGCTAGAAGGTTGAAATCTAGGCACAATATTGGTGTGATTATTATCGACTATTTGCAACTTATGAATGGTGGGAGTAGCCGTTATAACGGGAATCGTGTGCAAGAGGTGTCCGATATTTCCAGAGGTTTGAAGTTGCTTGCTAAAGAGCTGGATATTCCGATTATTGCCCTTTCTCAGTTGTCTCGTGGAGTGGAGGGTAGGGATGATAAACGCCCAATGCTTTCAGATTTGAGGGAATCCGGATCTATCGAGCAAGATGCCGATGTGGTTATGTTTGTGCATCGTGAGGCAATGTATGAAAAAGACCCAGATAAACGAAGCCAAAAAGAAGGTTCGGCAGATATTTTGATCTCCAAGCACAGAAATGGAAGTACCGGTTCAGTTGAGCTAGCGTGGGTAAAAAGACTTGCTACTTTTGAAAATCTTGATGGGGCGAAATTGAATAGGAGGGTGAATGAGTAAATGAGCAACTAGAGCTAACCAATGGTTAAATTATTTTATACCAAAACCCAAGTAAACTTTCACAAAAGTAAACTTACAAATCTGATTAAAAAGTCCATTTCAATGGTAATTATCCCTTGACACCACTTAAATAATTTGTCACACTCTTAATATGACTTTCACTAAAGGAAAATTTGTTAAGTATACAGTAAAAGAGTTTAGAAAAGACTTTCCGAATGACGAGACCTGCCTTAAATATTTATTTAAATTATTCTATAGTGGAATTCCAGACTTTGATAAATATTACTTAATTACTGGCCGTAAAGAGTTCGTACATTCAGCAACAGGCGAACATATTTCACCTTTGGCTAACACTATTTTTCATAAATCTAGCACAAAACTTACAATCTGGTTTGAGGCTATATATAAATTTGCAAATTCCAGGAACGGCGTTGCTGCGATGGAATTGATGAGAGATTTTGGAGTGACTTATAAATGTGCGTGGAGGCTGGCCAAACAGATCAGAACGTTATTTACAGACAATAGAGAGCAACTTGGCCATAAAGAAAATTCAGAAGTTGAAATTGATGAAACCTACATTGGTGGAAAAGAAAAAAATAAACATACAGTAAAAAAGCTTGGTCACAAAGCCACGCAGGGTAAAATAACAGTATTAGGAGCTTTAGAAAGGAAAAACAAAGTAGTTACTCAAGTTGTTGACGACACTAATTCATCTACAATTAAACCTTTTATTAGAGGTAAGATTAAAATTGGTTCTGTAGTTTATTCAGATGAGCTTACAGATTATGAAGACTTGAAATACCAAGGCTACGATCACAAAACAGTAAATCACACTGCTAAACAGTACGTTGACGGCAAAGTTAACACTAATTCAGTTGAAGGCTTTTGGTCTTTGGTTAAAAATGGTATAAATGGAACTTACAGAATGGTTAGCCCTAAGTATTTGCAGACTTATTTAAACGAATTTGCTTTCAGATATAACCACGATCATTCAAAGAGTCATTTATTTGATTATATTCTTAGTATTAGACTTAGGGATGATTTGTTGATTTAGTCCGGAAATTTTTAATTTAAATAAAGTTCTTGCTCAAAAGGTAACGTTTCCTGTATACTGCCTAACTTGGGTTTCAAAATATTAAGATTTTGCATGAAAGTATCCCAATCCTTGCTTGTTGAAAGCAATGCCTTTAAAAATTCAAAATGTGATTCCAACTTTTCGAGACCTTTATCTGTTAAATGCTGCTGGTGGTAATGCATTAATTTTACGGATGTGTTTCTTTCATGGTTATACTCTTTTAATTTATCTTGTAGTCCTTTCACAAGTCTATCCCAAACAATATCCATAGTAATAAACCCTAATTGGCTATTTGTATTTTTTATTTTTCCAGTTTTAATTGGCTGGTAATCCCATCCTTTTAACCGGTAAATTTCTTCATAAAACCATGTATCAAAGCGTTTAGCATACTCTCCTATATCAGATTTGATAAACGTACCTAAAACCCTTTCTATAGCTAATCTTTCCCGAATGTTATTGTAGCCTGTAATTCTAAAAACTGCTGATTCTATACCCTCTACAGCGAAAGAATCAATAATTTCAGACGATTTATCAGCTAAATGTTTATTTTTTTCCGGTAAAAAACCGCTATTGTAGGCTTCTCTTAAAAATATTCCTATAATAACTAATGTTTTTGCCGGGTTTCCATACGTTGCAAGTTGTGATCCGCCAGCCACCGGTCTTTTAAAAGCATAAACTGTATTTATAACTTCTTTTAATTCGTTTGTTACATGTCCGGAAAGTTCTTTAGAATTAAATAGTTGTTGTAATTCGTTGCCGGATTTATTTGGCAAACCTAGTGCTTTTTGTATACCACGTCCGGATAAAACAGGAATGTCACCATCTTCTGTCCGGATTACATAACATGGTATTCTTATATTTCCGGAGTTTATTGTTGTCCTTGCAGAGCCGGAAACAACTTCATAAACTTTTTTTTTCTGTGGCCAAAAGAGTTTTGCTAATAGCTCTTTCAAACTCGCTTTTTTCATCTTCCAGTGTTTTATCTGGAATATTATTGTTAGTCATATTCCAAAAAACTGAAAGCTTTTAACCAACTTGTCAAAAGTGGTGTTAGGGGATAATTCCAATTTCAATGGATTTAGAGTATAAAAATCTACCAAGTTGATGAGAATTTGGATATACGAACAAATCTTATGAATTCTTGACTAGACTTTTGATTCCGATTTAGGATTGCAACATGACTCCCAAAATTTCTGAAATCAGCCACAAAACTGTGTTGGTACGTGTATGTTTTGACCTACCTACGCTTGAAGATACTGCTAGAATATCTGATGCTAAAAGTACAATTCAAACTTTGCTAGATAATCAAAATAAAGTTGTTTTAATATCACACTGGGGCAGACCAAAAGGTCAATTTTTACCTGAAAAAAGCCTACAAAATCTGGTTGCAATTATCACCAAAATTGTTGGTACCAATCCAGTTTATCTAAACCAATTTGAAGATTTTGAGAATGCTAAAAACACAATTCAAACTTCAGATAAGCAATTATTTTTACTTGAAAACAGCCGATTTGATCCTGATGAAAAAAGTAAAGACGCTCAAAAACGCCAAATTCTAGCTCAAAAGTATGCAACTTTGGGAGACTTTTTTATTGATGAAGCTTTTGCAGTTAGTCACCGAAAAGAAGCTACAAATTATGATTTAAAAGAGCTTTTACCGTTTACACTTGGCGTAAGTCACCAAAAAGAAATCGATTCTTTGCAAAAATTGAAACAAAACCCTGACAAACCTTTTATGGTGATTATGGCTGGTAGTAAGTTAGAAACCAAGCTAGATTTGATCTCCAAAATGATTCTAAAAGCCGACAAAATTTTACTAGCTGGAAAGCTTGCTTTTACTTTTTTACAAGCCGCAAAAGATCTTAAAATAGATAAATATAGCCAAATTGATTTTGGAAAATCAGAGATTGAAACTGAGTTTTTGGATACCGCCAAAGATTTGCTACAAAAATTTCCAGACAAAATTATTTTACCCACAGATTTTGTTTACGGAGATCAAAATGCTGATTTGCTTGAAACTGACAAAATAGATAAAAATAGCGAGTATTTTGCCTACGATGTTGGCTCCAAAACGGTTTGGGAGTATTGTAATATCTTATCGACCGCCAAGACAATTTTTTGGAATGGAACGCTGGGATATTATGAAAAATTTCCTTTTGAGAGAGCTACAATGCTAGTTGCTTATTTTTTGGCAGGTCAAAATCAGATTTATCGAGTACTTGGCGGAGGTGACACAACTGCAGCAATGATTCCAGAAATCCTACAAAAGTTTGATTTTGCGAGTATGGGAGGAGGTGCTACTCTGGATTTTTTGGGTAGGGAGTAGGCTAAACTTACGCCATCGCCATTTCTGGAGTGGATTGAGCTACAGGTTGAGATTCGTTGGAGGTATAATCGGTTGTTTCAGTTGAGTTTGAAGTACTTTGAGATGGTTCAGATTCGCTCTGGACATTGCTTTCTCTCCTGGCAAATTTGACGATATTGTTAGCTGGCTCGGAGTTAATTTCTGTTGATTCTGATGAACTTTGTAGGTCATTTTCAGTGTTTGCCGCTTGAGTTTCTATTTTGGCAAACTTTGTGATGTTATTTGCTTCTACTTTTGCCTCAGTTTTTGTTTGAGGATTTTCTGAGGGTGAGTTTACAAAATCATCTTGAATTTTGGTTTCAATTGGTTCGGATTTGGAAGCTGCTTCTATTGGTTGAATTTCACTTAAAATTGGCTCTGGTTGAGTTTTCGAGCTAGATTTTAAAGAGTCTAACCTTGCTTGTGATTCGGAAAATTGAGGGTAGATTTCAGTCTGTGGTTGGAAAGTTTGAGTTGGTTGATAATTGAATTGATTAAAAGGATTGGTTTCTGTTTCAGTGGTTGGTTGGTAGTTAGTTTTAAAATTTGAATTTGTTGAAGCTGTAAATGGTGTAAATTCTCCTGCTGGGATAGAATCAAACGGTGAAACTTCAACTTTTTGGCTTGAACTTAAAATAGTTTGTGAAATTTGGCTTGGTGGCTCAAAGTTTATACCTTTAAAATCGGGAAAATATGAGTCAGTAATTGTCTGAAAATCAGCTTGGGAGTTTTCTACTTGCCTTAAATCTGCTAAAAATTGAGATGAATCCGGTTCAATCCTACCAAATTTTTGGAAAGTGAAAGGATTAGCTTTTGACTTATCGACAGCTTCACTATCAGTTCTAAATACAGGAGAAAATATTTGATTTGGAATCGTGGAAAATTGATTTTGATCGGCTGTGTCTAAATTTGTACTTTTGAAAGTTTGGTATCTAAAAGAATCTGAAATTGTAGAATATTCAGATTTGTTTGACTGACTAACTTCGGCATAAGCTGGTTGAAAAATTGGAGTTGGGATTAAGAACGGGTTAGTTTGATTTGTATTTGGTTCGAAATCAGAGTTTTGAGTAAAAGTCGTTTGTTGGATATCAACAGTTGAAGAAGTTTCAGTTTTTGTTTGTTCGGATGCTGCCTTAGTTTTTTGCCTTAATTCTTTCAACTTATCACCAGGAAATACTATTGTACTTGATTTTAAAAGTCGTTCAAGTCTGGCAGGAATTGATTGGGCATTATTATTATCAACAAGATTCATTTGTTCTGTTTGAGCCGAGTTCTTGTTTACAGATTCTACTTGGATAGTTTCAGGTGTCCGAGTTTCAGTCTCTTTTTGTGATTTCCCAGTAACGATTTCAACTTCTGTTTGTGAGGTTTCCCAAGTATCTTTTTTTCGCCTAATTTTAGGTTTTTCTATGACATTTGATTGTCCGGCTTCAGCATTTACTGCAACTTCCACTTGAGATTTAGTTCGAGCTTCTCCAGGTTTTTGTGAAGAGATTTTTACAATATTATTACGAGCCTCAGATTCAACTTTCACATTACTTTCCTCCAAAGAAACTGGATACAAAATCTGAGTAATTACTGGTTTTCCTTGGGTTGTCCGATAATCTTTGTCGTCTAAATGAGGCTTTCTCATTTCATCTTTGGTTTCTCGGTGGCAAACAAGCTCTCTGAGGGTTGGGAAGACTGTTTGAATGTTTGGAAATTCAGCTACTTTTTCAGCAAAAACCGTGTAGTTTGCGTACTTATTTTGTTCGCTAAATTCAGCAACTCCAATTTTTAGTAGATAATTAAAAAAGTTTTGAGAAAGTTTGTTTAAATCGTTGCTGTTTGTAGGTACGCCGATGTAACCCAAAAAAACTTTGAGTTTGAATTGAGAGTCAGGATTTTGAGTTGCTCCAAAAATATCTCCAAAATTCTTCTGAAAAACTTCTAAAGTTGCTTCTTGTGATGACAACTCTTTTTGTTCTTGATAGAGCTTTTCTAATCGAGCTTTGATCTGATCTGTTGGACTCAAACTAAGTGCTTTTTCTAGTGAGGCAATTTTTTCATTAATACCATTAGACCTGTCTTTTTTTAGATCCTGTTTTTGTTTTCCAGCTCTTTCTAGAGTGTTTATCATATATGAATATATAAAACCGTTAACACATTTTAGGTTTTAATGCAATGTTCGACATATCCAAAAATCCCTTCTTAAAAACATTTCTTTTATGCCAAAAATAATTCGAGTATGAAGGTTTAGCAGGTCAAAGATTAAAAAGTTGTATTAAAGAATCCATATCTTCTAAATTATTATAGCAATGTAAGCTAACTCTCACAGAATCTGGCAATTCTTGAGCACAATGCTGACCGATTCTCAAATTTATATTATTTTTTGCTAATAAGCATTCTAATTTTTCCGTTTCAAATAATGGCTTAAAGCTAATTATTCCTGTGTTTTCCAGCTTGGAATTAAAAGCTACTCCTGGCATAAATTCAAGATTATCAATTTTTTGAAGTTTTTGTAGCAAATATTTAGTTAAAAAATCTACTTGTTTTTGAATATTTACAATTCCAATTTTTTGAATAAAATCTACACTTGCTCCGAGTGAAATAATCGAAACTGTATTTTTTGTACCAACTTCTAAAATATCAGGAAAAGTTTTTGTTTCAACCCCTCCGCCAAATTTGATTTGTTTAAAGCTATTTTTTACTTTATCGCCAGCCAAAAGCCCGCCTATAGCATCGGAGCTAAACATTTTATGACCTGAAAATACTGCTAGATCAACATTTAAATTTTTAAAATTAATAGGAATATGCCCAACAGTTTGAGCCATATCTAAAACAGTTATAATTCTTGAAGGGAGGTTTTTAGTGATTTCTAAAATAGGGTTTACAACCCCAAAAACATTGTGTGAATGCGTTAAAATAACAAGCTTGGTTTTCTCTGAAATTTGATTTTGTAGATTTTTAATATCAATTAAACCAGTAAAAGGATCTAAGTTATAGTTTTTTATTTGGATTTTTTTGTTTATTACCCCCAATTCTTTTACTAAATTAACCCAAGGCAAAACGGTAGCTTTGTGATCTTGGTTGCAAATCAGAATTTCATCATCATCTTTTAAAATATTTTTAGCTAAAGACTGAGTAATTATATTCATGCCATCAGTGGCACCAGTTGTAAAAGCTAAATTCTCGTTTTTAGCACCAAAAAATGTAGCTATTTTTCCTCGAGCTTCTTCAATTAAATATTGAATTTCTAAACTTAAACCAAAACTACTTCTACCAGGATTTGCTGTTTTTATTAAATATTTTGAAACTTCATCAACAACTATTTGCGGTTTTTGACTGGTGGCGGCTGAATCCAAATAAACAATATTAGGGTTGTTTTGAAAAAAAGTAAAATAATCTCTAATTTGCATAAACTATTTGAGTTTTTATTTAGTTTTACCTAAGTCTGGCTTCCAAGAAAATTGCTTCTGGGTAATTATGAAGTTCTGGTACTGTTATGGTTTTGATCCAAGAAATTTCTAAATTTGAGTTTTTAAAATAACTTTCTATTTGGTTTTGGTTAGGATTTAGACCACCCTCCATTTTTTCAAAAATAAGTTTTTGAGTATAGCTACTGGTCAAATTATACCTTAAAATTAAAGCTAAAAGTTTACCATTAGGTTGCAATAGTTTTGCTGTATTGTTGAGACCTAAAATAAAATCTTCATCGGTGTTCACACATTCCAAAGATTCTACTGCTAAAATTGTGTCATATTTTTCAGCCCACTGGTCTTTTAGAAAATCAAAAACTTCTAAATTCCTTATTTTTGAGACTAAGTTAAAAGCAATTTCTTGATAGTTTTGCAAAGCGGCAATTTCAGATTCTTTTAAAAACTCAATTGTATCAGCAAAGTTTTGCTCCAGTTTTTCTGGGTTTATTGAGGTAACTTTTTCACTTAAAATCTGAATGTTTGTTTGATGATAATCCAAAAAGTCTATCGTTTCAACTTTTTCTTGGTAGCCCAAAGCCCAGTAATGGCCAACTTGCCCACAACCTAAATCTAAGACTGTTTTACCCTCAACTTTGCTAATAATTTCTTTAAAAATTAACTTTCTAAAAGCGGTAATTGGTTCATAAATAAAGTCAAAATAGCAAGTATCTGGCATATTACAAACTTTTTTCTAATTCCAAATTTTGTCTTTTCCAATTATTAATTCCACCCTCAAGAGAATAGGCGTTGTAGCCTTGTTTGGTTAAAAATGCAGAATACTTTGGGCTAATTTTACCAACACTGCAAACTACGACAATGTCCTTATTTTTAGATAAGGTATTTCCTTGCTCGATCATTTGTGTAAACAGTTCGTCTAAAATATTTGTTGAGTTTTGAATATGACCAATAGAGAAAGCAAAATTTCCACGAATATCTACCACAAAAGGTTGGTTTTGGGATTTTAATTTAATTTCTAAATCTTCAGGGGATATTGACTGACTATTTTGTATTTCTTCTTCAGATATACTATTTACGGTTGGTTTGGAAGTGGTTTGAGTGTTAAAAATTTCTGGGACATATTTTTTGATATAATTCATATAGGGCTCTACTCTATCACATGCTATAAAAACCACAGTTTGTTTTTCTGTTTGTTTTTCATCTTTTTCTTTCAGATAATCCTGCATACAAGCATAATTTAAACCACTTGTCGGTCCTGCCAAAATTCCACATTTCTGATTTAATTCTTGCATTCCGCTAATTGCTTTTTGAATATTTCCACTCACAATATCAGCATAAAAATCTTTATCAAAAAAGCCTGTTTCCCAAAGTTCATTAATATTTCGTCCGCCCGGTACCCAGCTGGAGGCTTCGGTTACAATACCTACGGCTTTTGTGTTTTGACCGTTATCTTTTAAGGCTCTGACTGCACCCAAAGTAGATCCACAAGTACCCAAAACCCCAAAATAATAATCTATTTTTTTTAAATCTTTAGCTACCTCTTCTCCAGCTTTGTAGTGAGCCTTCCAGTTCAATTCATTAAAATACTGATCGGTATATGTCCATTTTTCTGGTTCTTGCTTAACCAAGTTTGTGGCTATAGCTACAGGATCGTTTGGATCATTTGGATCCGGGCAATCAGATAGTCCTGGTAATTCCTCCACCTCTGCCCCCAAAAACTGAAGCATCATTCTAACTTCAGGCACTTTAATACGATTAGTAATAGTTTTAAAATCTAATCCATAAACCTTAGCTAGAGTTGCCAAGGCTTTGGCGGTATTTCCACTAGAAGATTCTAAAATAGTTTTTTGTTTTTCCACAGACTCGTCCAAAATAGGCTCTAGCATTTGCCAAGCTATCCTATCTTTTAGTGAACCAAAAGGGTTATAATATTCCAGTTTAGCATAGATTTCAAAATTTTTAAGGCCATGAAGTTTGGGGTTAATTTTAAGTAGCGGTGTATTGCCAATTAATTCTGTAACATGGTTGTAGAGCATAGGAATAATTTTTAATTTTCAAAAGGGTTATAATTTTCTGGAATTGTAATTTTCCAATTTGTATTTTGTTTGTAAGCTACCAAAAATTTACTAATTGGATGCATAATTGGAGTAGCGTCTTCAAAACCTGCAAAATAAGCTGCGGTGTTGGTAAAAACAAGCAAATCCCCAGATTTTGGCTGCTTATCAAAAACAACTTCTCTATCCATTAAAAAATCATCTTCACGACACAAATTGCCAACAATAAGAGCATAAAAACTTTTTTCATTTTGAATTTTTTCTTGAATTTCTCTTTGCCTCGAAATAAGAATTGGATCGCTAATATATTGAAACATTTTAGCAAGTCCAAGATTGTATAAATTGGCATCTACTACTATCAGATTTCTGCCGTCGCCAGCTTTTTTGACTTCAATAATTTCTACCAGAGTTATTCCAGTTTGTTGTAAAATTGCATAACCAGGCTCTAAAGCCAAGTTAAACATATTTTCGTTTAATACATCTGCCAAAATTCTTCCGTCTTGGTTTTCAGACTCCAAAGTAGTTTGCAGGTCTGTATCAAAACTGGAATTGTAAAACCTGCTCAAAGCTTTGTCTTTACCCCCAATTTTAGCTTTTTCATTTACAAACAAACCATAGCTCTGATTTCCCCAGCTTGGTAGTTTTTGATTAGTCAAAAGTTTATGCTCAAGACTTTCCAAATAATCTGACCAATCTTGATAATTTTCCAAAGTCTGATCCCTTAGGCTTCCTCCAAGGTTAATAATTTCAGGTCTAAATCCTAGCTCAAAACTACCCTCTAAAATATTTATTAAACCCTCTAAAATTGCAGCTCGCATACTGGGATCATAGCCATCGCCGTGAAAATGTAGACCTTTAAAATCCAAAAAATTATTTTGTTTTATAAGTTCATAAAACTTTTTTAAGTCTTCTTTGTTAGAGCCAAAACGACTGTCTTTGACTTTCACATTCCTTCCAACTATTTCAGGATTATTTATTCTAATTAAAATTGGAATTTGGGTTTTTAAACCCAATTTTTGGTAAATCTCAATAAGCCTTTCTAGCTCCTCAAATGAATCCAAACTAATTAGGCATCTATGAAAAAGTGCCAATTGTAAAAAATCATTTTTTTTTGGACCCGTTGCTTCAATTTTATCTCCTATAAAACCAGAGCTTAAAGCTGAAATTAGTTCGTTTATGGAAGCCACATCAACTCCAATTCCGCATTTTAAAGCTTGTTTGATAAAAGCCTTATTTTTAGTAGACTTGTGAGCTAAATATAATTTTAATTCTACTCCCAAATTTTCAAAGACTATTTTAATTCTATCAATATTTTGCTTTATTTCTTGAGGAAAGCTGATATGCACAACTCCCTCGTGTAAATTTTTTAAGCCAAACAAATCTTGAGACTTTATAAACTCTTGTAAATTTGTACTAACTTTTGGTCGTATTTTCATAAGCTTTAATATGATTTTTAAATAACTTTTTCATAATCAAAGTCGTTTTCAATTTGAGTTTCTAAATCCTGAGAATAATAGCTATTATACCAATTTTGGCTATTCTTACGGTGAATTTGAATCAGATTTTTTAGATAAAAACCCCAATCTCTTTCAATTTTAGCTACTTCTTTTTCAATATTTTCAAAAGTTTCTGTGCATTCCACAATATATTTTTTGAAAGCCAAATTATCACCTTGTTCAAATTTTTTGATGTTTTGTGATTTTGGTAATTTACCAAGAATTAAGTTTACATCTAAATTATTTTTGATAAAATCTTGGTCTTCAGGCTCATATTTGTTTATGATACACATAGTTTTTAGCCCATATTGATCAGAAAATTTTAGAAAATCCTTAAAAACTTGAATACTCTTAAGAGTTGGCTCCACCACAAAAATATTCAGATCATACGCAAAAAATAAAGAAGTCCCGAGGTTATCTACTCCAGCTGTAGCGTCTGTAACCACCCAGTCCTCTTTTTTGTCCAACATATGGTGAAAAATTGACTCCAAAACCATCAGTTTGCCGTGATAACAAGTAGCACCCAAATCAGCATGTTCGTAGCTACCCACTGTCAAAAGTGAAATATTATCTTGTTTTAGAGTATATTTTTGAATAAAAG
>JBIKIW010000024.1:0-24552 GCA_044361365.1 Limisphaerales bacterium
AGAATCCTTTTGGTTTGGTAAAATAAATTGTGAATCTAAACTTGGCGGAGTTGTGCCAATCATCTCTGTATTTAGTTTTCTATTACCTTTTAAATAATCACTAATTTCGGTAAATTTGTTACCTAATTTTTGAGTTTCTCCTTGTATTTGCAAGGCTTTTTGAAGGTGGATATTGAGATCGGCGTCAATTGCCAAGACTTCAGCGTATTTTTTGGATAAATATTTTACAAAAGCGGCTGTAGTTGTTGTTTTTCCACTTCCTCCTTTGCCTAAAAATGATATTCGCATAAATAAATTGTTTAAAATTTTAATAAGTAATCTTTACTAGTTCTATAATAATGTTTCCATCTTTATCTTTATACGGATACATAATTTTATCCCCAACTAAAACTTGCTCTATGGAGTTAGGATTAACTTTGCCTAAATCAAACGGATCTGTTGCATCTGGTGCACTCTTTACTTTTGACTTGTCATCAAATCTTACGGTTTGAGAGTTTTTTTGGTTTGATCTACTCTCAATCTCTTGAATAACTTCTTGATTTAGATTTATGAGTACAAAATAATCTGACGGAGGAAAATAACCTATTTCACTATCGTAAAAAAATGTATCTCTTAAGGCTTCATTACCTGGTTTTATAGAAATTACTTTTGGTAAAACTAAACCGTTTAGTGATATATTCCATCTTTTAATTTGAGATACAATAGAATTAAAATTATCTTTATCTCCGTAAATAAAAACCTTAGGTGATTTTTTTGGTCTTTCAATAGAAAGACATTTTTCTACATAATCTTGAAGTTGGTTCCCATCATTAATTTCTGAAAAATTTCCAAATTGTTTTAACGCAAATATTTTCGTTTTTAATTCAAAAATTTTTGGATTTGTTTCCGTACTTGTTTGAAATTGTTCTTTTAATAGTAAATTCATAATTTAATCAATTTGCTTTTTCAAAACTTCTTCCTTTTCAAACTCATCTGATAAATCCGGTAAAAAAGGATTTTCTAGGGTATTCCAAAACTCCTGACCTTTTTTAAAATCATCATCTGAAATCAAGCAAGAATTCAGGTTTTGATAAATTTCATCTCTGTCCATATCCACCCCGATAAAGACAATTTCTTGGCGTCTGTCACCATACTCACCCACAAATAATTTTTCAATTTCATCAATACCATCTTGATCACTTGGCCAATATTCTTGCGGAGCTGCTGCCCACCAATTTCCAACCTTTTGTCCAAAGCTAACATTTACTCCAGCCTGAGCGTATTCATAAAGATATTCAGAATCGGTAGCTATCCAATAAAATCCTTTGGCTCTAATCACCCCAGGCAAACTACCGCCATTTTTAAAAAAATTATAAAGTTTTTGAGGGTCAAAAGGTTTTCGGGATCTATACACAAAGCTACTTATTCCGTATTCTTCGGTTTCGGGAATGTGTTTGTTTTGAAGTTCCTGGAGCCAACCTGGTCTGGTCATCGCCTGATCTAGGTCAAAAAGTTCAGTGTTTAAAATTTCACCTAAATCGATTTTAGAATTTTTGGTTGGGATAATCTTGGCATCTGGATTGAGTTTTTGAATAAGTTTGGTTAGGGCTTGTTGGGTTGATTGGTTTATCAAATCGGTCTTATTTAGCAGAATTACATCAGCAAATTCTACCTGATCAGTCAGCAAATTAGACAAAGTTCTGGTATCTTCTTGATTTAGCTCTTGCCCGACTTCTTTTAGGCTTTTGCCTTGTGTGTAGGTACTCAAAAAACTTGAACCATCAACTACGGTGACCATGGTGTCTAGCTTGGCATATTCTCCAAGGCTGTGTCCATTTTCATCAGCAAAAGTAAAGGTTTGAGCCACAGGAAGCGGCTCGCTAATTCCGCTACTTTCGATCACCAAATAATCATATTTATTGGCTTTAGCTAATTTTTCAATCTCAATCAAAAGGTCTTCACGAAGAGTGCAACAAATACAACCGTTGCTCATTTCCACCATTTTTTCTTCGGTTTGAGAAAGCTTGGCTCCGCTATTTTTGATTAGCTCAGCGTCGATGTTGATCTCATTCATGTCGTTGACAATCACTGCCACTTTTAGACCCTCTCGATTTTCCAAAATGTGCTTGAGAAGTGTAGTTTTGCCACTACCAAGGAATCCTGAAATAACAGTTACTGGAAGTTTGTTGTTCAAATTTGTTAGCATAAGGTGTTGTATTTTTACAATAATTTTTGTTTTTTAGTGCAACTTAGTTGCTTTTGTCAAATTGACTTTGAGAAAAAAATACCAATCACTCAGTAATTATGCAAATTCTAAAAACCCAAAAAGAAGTTGATAAGTTTTTAGAGGAAAATAAGACTAAAAGTATCGGTTTTGTACCCACAATGGGAGCTTTACACGACGGGCATTTATCCCTTCTAAATAAGGCTAAAGCCGAAAATAATTTGGTGATTTGTAGTATTTTTATAAACCCAACTCAATTCAACGACCAATCTGATTTTCAAAAATACCCTCGCAGTTTAGAAAGCGATTTGAAGATGCTAGAAAAAGCTGAAACAGATGCCGTTTTTTGCCCAGAAGTAGCAGAAATTTATCCAGATTCAGTTTCGACTAAAATAGAATTTGAAACTCCGATGATGAATATTTTGGAAGGAAAGTTTCGACCTGGGCATTTTTTAGGTGTGGCGACAGTTGTAAAAAGACTATTTGAAATTGTGCGTCCAGCTAGGGCTTATTTTGGTAAAAAAGACTATCAGCAAGTCAAAATAATTCAGCAGATGGTGAGTTTTTACAACCTTCCAGTTAAGATTGTGACCTGTGAAACTCTGCGAGAAATTTCGGGTTTGGCGATGAGTTCACGAAATATGAGATTAAGTCCCGAAGAGTTAGAAATTGCTCCCAAAATTTATGAAGTTTTGCAAAACCTAAAATCGAATTTAAATTCAGATAATTTTGTTGATTTATTAGCGAAATATAGACGAGAATTACAAAAAAACTTCCAAGTCGAATATTTAGAACTTTGTGACCAAAAAAATCTTAGTATCGTGCAAAAATTTGATGACAAACCCAAGGTAATCCTGATAGCAGCTTGGTTGGGGCAGGTTAGATTGATTGATAACTTGGAGATTTGATTGGACGAACATTTTATGAGTTTTATGCACAATTAAAAAATTCCCTAGCTCAGGTTATAAATTTAAGCATTCAATTGAGACTAGTAAACTAACGAATAGACTTGACTAGGCAAAAGTTTTTGCTCACAACATAAATTCAAAGTTATGCTTAAACGATCCCTAGTAGAGGCACTTAAAAATCTTACACGTTCAATTTGGCTTTCTGTAACGGCAATTTCAGTGCTGACAGTCAGTTTAGCTTCGGTGGCTTTGGTGGCAACCTTGTTTACTACAGTTGGTTTTGCAATTAGAAATTTGGATAACTTAATCAGCATTCCAGCGTTTTTGAGTGAGTCTTATCCTGAAGAAAATGTGAATGATTTGATGTCTAGGGTTAAATCAATACCAGAAGTGAAGTCAGCTCAGTATTACGATAAAGAAGCGGCTAAAAAACAACTTCAAGAAGGTGGTGCTGGTTTTAATTTAGATTTTTTAAAAGAGCAAAAAACCGGTAGTGAAAATTTAACTTGGAGGTATATTTTGATTACACCGAAGCAATCTGAATCATATGGAAAGGTTATAAATACACTAAAAAGTAACGATTTTGAAGGGGTTTGGAAAGAAGTTCCAGGGGATGAAGATTTTGTAAATAATTTGATTCGTTTTAATCGCTGGGTTGGAATTGTAGGAACCGCACTTATTGTGATCTTTGCTGCTATTTCAATTATGGTAATGGCTAATATTTTAAGAATTACTATTTATAGTCATCGTGATGAGATTGAGATTATGAGGCTAGTTGGAGCAACTAACAATTATATTCGGTTACCATTTATTTTGGAAGGCGTTTATTATAATTTGATTGCGGCTATTATTGTAACAATATTCTTTATACCTTTATTTAATTCAGTTCTGCCCAAAGTAACTGAGTGGATTGGTGGTGATTTTTCTGGAGTAGGGGGTTCTTTGATGCTTCAGATGTATCTTATTTTCGGGTTTACAATGTTCGCTGGAATTGCAGTTGGTGTTGCTACTTCTTACGCTGCTACTCAGAGATATTTGAAGTTATAGGGTACTTTTTACACACCAAATCAAATTGAAGTTCATAAAAAAACAAAACTACGAGCTGTTGAATAATGGTCGAATTTTGTAGGCTTCGAGTTTGTATTTGTAAAAAAGTTTTAAATCTACCTGTCTGCCTGACAAACTGCCAATAAAAACTTGAGGTCATTAGTTGTTGTGAAGTCTAGCAAAGTTAGTCCAACTGAGCTAAACTGAGTGAAAAGCTTGTTTCTTTCAGACATTCTATGATACCAAAATATTAGCTCATCATCCTTAAAAAGTTTTATAATTTTCTGAGAATTTTTGAACTTAAAAATAATTTCGTAGTCTTTATCTAGCCTAAAATAGCCTCTTCTTTGCTCAGTTTTTTCATCATAAATTGTCATTAACTCACACAAATCCGTATCAATTCCTAAATAATTGGTCAGCCAAATATGTGGGCTGTTTCTATGTACAGGTTCAAATTGGGTTCGCATTTCTAGGCTATCGATTTTGTTAGTTATTATAAGTAAATCTTGTTGCCCAAGTGAATATTTAAAGTTCTCCAGGGTTCGTAAAATATTTTCGTTATTTCCTAAAGTATTACCTACATAAAATAAAATATTAATCACATTTTCATCTTTTTGATCAAACAAAAATTTAGCAAAATCAATCCTCTCAAAATCCGAAACATGGCTTATGTAGATAATATTTTTATCAATTTTTAGGACATTGTTTTTAGAAGTCTCTAAGATTTTTGAACTAATATCTATACCAATATAGCTTTTTAAAATCTGTTTATTCCAAAAATAACGAGCAATTTCTAGCATTGATGCAGAGTTGCCAGCACCCACATCCACAATGTTTATTTTTTTACCTTTTGGGATTCTCTCTAAGATAAGTGGTAATATTTTCTTCAAAAGAAAAGGCTCTTGATTGATCGTTAAATAACCACCTGCAATTTCAGAGTTTTTGATAAACTCATCCCAATGGTCAGCACCTTCACCCAAATAAGTAAATTTTAAAGGTATTAACTTATTTAGCTCAATCTTGTTTATTGTTTCAACCAGCTGCTCTTCGGTTAAAATCTCGTATAGTCTAGGATTGATTTCGGTAATTTTTTTAGGAATTTTGTTTTTATAAATGTCAGCGGTGTTAGACAGGTTTTTGAGGACGGATCTGTTGTGAGCGTTGTCTATAATCTTATATTTCTTACCGACCAACTCCAGTTGAAGGTTGTTGTTTTTTGTAATTGCAGCACTTATCCAGTTCAAAACTGTAGTTGATGAGACCTTGTATTTACTCGATACATCAGTATTTTTTAGGTAACTCATAACATTTTGATTAATTTAAAGCTTGACAAGGGTTGGAAAAATTTATAACCTTAGGCACTTAAAAAATTAGTGCAAAAATTTAAAATCTACAAACGGTTACTTTTGTAGCCAATTTTTGTATTGCCATAATTTCTTTACAAACAATATGATAAAGTCAACTAGATATGTAAAAAGAGCCGAGAAAACCCATGAATTACTAATAAATATGCTTAAAGAATTTGAACTTGCGTACAACCTTTCTTGGTCGAAAACAGGAATAAATTATTTCAAAGAACCTGTATTTGAAAAATTGGTTGAGATTGTAGAAAAAGTTCTACACTTACAACTCATTGATCCTGAAAAAGAAGCCGAAAAAAGAGGTGAAAAAGTGGAATTAATGATTAATGATCGGCGTTTGAGTGATTAGACTTTGCTCTAATTTAAACTTTGTAACAAAACTCAAAATCAGGAGACTATCCTAATGCACAAAGTTAAGATTTGATGTCTAAAGTCCCCACCCAAAACGAATGGAATGAAGTTTATAATCAAGTCTATGGTTATTTTTACAGGCGACTATCCAACAGAAATTCTGTCGAGGATTTAACGACTCGTGTGTGCGAAGATTTCTTTTTGAAAGAAAAAAACTTGCAAGATCAAAACGCCCAAAATGCTTACTTATGGGCAATTGCTAAAAACAAGTTAAACTCTTTTTTGAAAGAAAAATATCGCCATAATCACATTGATGAGCTTGAAGAAAATGACCATTTTTCATCTGATTTTAAAACTTATTCAGGTGAGTTTAGGGAGATTATAGCCCAAATTTTAGAGTGCGTGCAAACTAATAGCGGACTAATTGATCGCCAAATTTTAGAAATGACTATTTTGGAAGATTTTAAAGCTTTTGAGGTGGCTAGCAAACTTGGACTTAGCTACTCCAATGTACGCACGAAACTTCATAGAGCAATCAAAAAAAATCGAGAAAAATGCGGTCATTTATGGCACTATTAATTTAATTTTTATAATTTACAACTCAATTTATGTTCAACTTTTTCAACAAATTCCAATCCAAAAAACCACTTAATCCTGACTCAGATTTAATTTCTGAATTTTTAGAAACAGACTCAGAATTTACCCAAAATCGGCAAAATTATTATCTCAAATTTAAAGCTAAAAACAAGCAAGAAAAACCTACTTTCAAATTTATTTTGCAACAAAACCTACTTTGGGCGAGTTGTTTTTTGGTTACCATAGTTTCCTTTGTGGGCGGAGTAAATTTACAAGCCCAGCAGTCAATTTCTCAACCTTTTATCACCAACGATCAACAGCGAGTCGTGCGATTTGAGTCTTGCAATGTGGACATGGCTTTACCCAAAAAAATAGATGGAGTAAATACATTTTTAACAGCCTATAAAAATTCCGAATTTAACGAAGACGATGGTCAAATTTTCTTTATTCCAAAAGAGCTAAAATTAGCCAAAGCAACCGATCCAAAAGGTGTATTGGGTCAAAATAAGTTTAATAACGATTATTCTGAAATCACCTTGAACTGCTTTAGCAAAAGCGAATACACAAATTACCAAAAATTTGTCTCCCAAATAAACTCTAAACAAAAACAATTTGAGAGCGTATTTGAAACCAAAAATATCACCAACAAAGAAGCTAATAATCTTTTTAAATGGCAAATTTTAAACGAGTCAAAAGTTCAAAATATTCAACTTAAAACTTTGAAAGAGTCTCAAGACTTTAATACTTCGGTTGAAGATCCAAACAAAGAAGGTTTTTCTTATATGTACGATCAATTTATGATTTTACAGTTCGAATTAAACGATCAAATCTATACTATCGAATCAAAATATAGCAATTTTAACAACCAAAAAGATTCCGGCACCGATAAAGTTGAAAGTTACCTAAAGCAAATCGACCTTAAACCTATTCAAAGCAACCAAACTGACTTCCAAAAAATCGAATTTGATGAGTATGGAAATTATTATGAATATGGAGTTTCTCAAGGCCAGTTAAGTTTTTTTGACGATTTTCTTTCCAGAATTTATTCAACGGAGTTATTTAATTTGCTAAATATTTTGTTTTTAATGGCTTTTCTAGCTTCTTCCTTGTTCTTTTTTGTGTTTGTTAATAAAAAAATCAACCAAAATAAACTTAAACTAGAATCACGAATTGGTTTATATGCTGTTTTTATCAACTCTCTTTGCTTGCTTGCAATTTTTATCAACTCATTTTTAACTGGATACAGCTCAGAAAATGCTTATAGAGGTGAGATGCTGGCGATAACAGTTTTTAGCCAATTTGGTATATTACTTTTAGACATTATTATTAATTTCAGAAAATCTAACAAAAAAGAAAATCTTGTAAAAATAGCATTTTTAATAGCTGGGTTGTTTTTAATCGCTTCTAACTTTTTATCATTTATTTTTACATACTTACAAACAGACAATTTTTACCTATGGTCTTTTTATTGGTTATTGGTTGCGTCAGTGAACTTTGCTATACCTGTCTGGTGGCTATTGGTTTTTGGTATGAACTTAAAAAAATCCCTACCTTCAATAGTTTCTGTTTTATCAAAAGAAAAGTCCGGTAAGTAAAAAATATAAAATAAAAACACTGAAATATTATAATTATGCAAGAAGAATTACCTCTACCAAATTCAGACAGAGTTCAGAAAAACCTTGATAGGCTATTTAGAACAACAACCCCGCCGGAGGAAGAGAAAACTTACAATAATCCCAAAGAGACATTTGAAGAGTTAGTTCGTAGAATTCCTATAAGTTCAAACCCTGAAATAAATCAAGAATTTATAGAATTGTTCTTCTTAGAGCAAAAAAGATTCTTTGAAGATTTGGAAAATTCTCAAGTATGAACATGTTTTTAGTATATTTTGTGGCTATGGTTACTTAAATCCAACCTGCTTTAAGACAAAAAAAGCAGTCGAAATTTTTTTGATAACAAATCTTAACATGAGCCTAGAAAAATTTAATAATAGGAAAGAAAACACCCGAGTCGATAAGTTTGAGCTGTATATTTACTCCAGCGGAAAAGGCAAAGTAACCAGGAGTTTTTACTAACTTTAACCTAAGATTTGTTTCAATTGGTATAATACTTGACACAATCCTGATTTCTTGCCAAAAATAGCTAGTTAATTGCCATAAATATTTATGATTACATACAAAACCATCCAATCACTCAAAGGACCTTTAGTTTTTATTCACCGAACTGAAAAAATCGGATACCAAGAATTAGTTACCATAGAAGATCCTAATGGACGCAAAATGAAAGGTCAGGTTATCGCACTTGAAAACGATATTGCTGTAGTTCAGTTGTTTGAAAACTCAGCTGGAATGCAGATTGATGGGGCAGAAGCCACCTTCACAGGGGAAACCAAAAAAATTGCTCTTTCACCAACTATTTTAGGTAGAACTTTTAATGGAATTGGAACTGCGATTGATAATAAAGGCTTGGTTCAAGATAGCACAAGCTTGTTAACTTCCGAGTTAGGAATCAAAGAAGATCCACTTCCTTTTGAATACCGAGATGTTTATGGAGCAGCTATCAATCCATACCGAAGATCAGAACCGCATGATTTTATTCAAACTGGAATCTCATCTATTGACCTTAGTAACACTATTGTAAAAGGACAAAAAATTCCTATTTTCTCAGGTTCAGGTCTGCCAGATTTGGAATTATTAGCTCAAATTGCTGCTAATGCTCGCACCGCTAATCCAGAAGATAAGTTTACTGTAGTTGTAGCTGGAATGGGTATCACCAACGACCAATACGAATATTTGAAAGAAGAGATGGAAAAATCTGGAGCTATTAGTAGAGCTGTAATGTTTATTAACCTTGCTTCTGATCCTGTAGTTGAAAGAATTTTAACCCCAAGACTTGCACTAACAGTAGCTGAATATTTAGCTTACGACTTAGGTTTTTCGGTTTTGACATTGATGTTTGATCTTACAAACTATGCAAATGCGATGCGTGAGATCAGCTCAGCGAAACAAGAAATTCCTGGAAGAGCTGGTTATCCTGGATATCTATACACAGATTTAGCGACACTTTTAGAAAGAGCTGGAACAGTTGATGGACGCAAGGGTAGTAATACATTGATCCCAATTTTGACAATGCCTAACGATGATAAAACTCATCCAGTACCAGATTTAACAGGCTACATTACAGAAGGTCAAATCGCTCTTAGTAGAGGTCTTCACCAAAAAAATATTTACCCAGCAATTGATATCTTAAACTCTCTAAGTCGTCTAAAAGACAAAGGTCAAGGAGCAGGAAAAACTCGTGAAGACCACGCTCAGGTAGCAGACCAAATGTTCGCTTCTTTAGCAGAAAGTATTCGCCAAGAAGAGTTGGCTTTAGTTTTGGGTGCAGATTCTTTAAGTGAAACTGGTCGAAAGTATCTTAAATTCAACGAAGCTTATTATGAAAAATTCTTAAACCAAGGAAAAGCTGTTCGTACAATTGAAGAAACTTTAGAAATTTCTTGGGATATTTTCAGCATTTTACCAAGAGAAGAGCTTAAAAAACTTAAAGATGACATGGTTGCTAAGTACGGAAAAGGCAGAATTGTATAGAATTTAATTTATATTTTCATCCTGAAATATTAAGTCCTGAGTTTGTTGAGCAGCTGTAATCGCTAAATTTTTTAATTTAATTTTTAAGTCATTTTGAAATGCTATGTAGTCACTGTTATTAAAGTTTCGTTCATCTTTGGATTGTTTAAGAAACAAATCATTATTTGATGAGAAAAAACTCAAGCACTGTTCAAACCCTGACCTCAGGTCTTTTTGGTATGATTTTTGGATTTCTCGTACTTGGTATTCCCATGTCGATTTATTATCAGTATTTACCCTATCAATTTGATCATTAAGGCTGATAATGGTTAAATCGACTAAGGAGAGTTGAAAATTTTGCCATATTTTTATATAGTCCGAATTTAAGTCGGAATTATTTTTCTGCTTCGAGATAAGATAAAGGGTAATAAAATAACATAGTAAATTATTTACTGGGGCATTATTTAAATTTTCTGGAGTGCGAATCTCCAACTTTGAGCTGAGTTTTTTACCCATATCTGCAAAATTCCTACTATTATCTGGGGTAAATTGGTGTATTTTAAAAGCTTCTTTAAAATCTTTACCCAATATTCTAGCCTCAGAGCTAAATAACTTCATCAAAGAAGTCATATAATAAACATCTTCTAATTCTGACTTAGGTATATCAACTCCAAAATTAAGGTGTAGTGGCCAAATTTGCGATTCAAAAACCTGACTATATTCATTCAAATCATGGGTATCGTGATTATGAGGAAATTTATATCCGATTTTATAAATAATTTGTTTTAGAGCTTCAGCAATATTAGAAAGCATGAAATTTAAAGTTTCTGGACTATAGGCTGGTCCTGGGTTAAGTTCAAACCTTCCAAGCTCGCCAGATCCATCTTTGTAGTTGGGAATGTGTAAACAATTAAAGATATCCGTTAAGAAATAGGACATACTTAAACTACCTCCATTCGGATTTTTTGCTATCGTAAAGACATTTTCCGGAAGCGCTTCCAATTCAAAACCGTAAGTTGTGAGGTTTTCTTTGTGTTGAAATATCTTTTCAACCTGAATATATTCATTTATGGTATTTTGAATAGTAATTTGGTCGGGAATATTATTGGAATCGCTTAGGGCAAGTATTAGAAACCAGGACCTGATTACAGTTAAAAAACTTTCCGAAAATTCACTATATGTTTGTACAATTAAATCATCATATGCACTAAGAGTATTTTGCAGTGTTTTTACCACACTACTGGTCTTAATTTCCAAGTCACTAAAATCAATACTACCTGACTCATATTGTCTTGTTAATATATTAATAGTCTTAAGGTTTGTGTTTACAGATTTAGCTACATTTAGAATTTCTGCTCGATCTAAATTTTTATCTTTTTCTGGAATCGGGGGGTACATCTTTTATAAGCATATTAGAATAAGTATAATCTCAAAAAGCATTTTATTCAAATTAGAATTGTAACCTCACCAACAAATTGTTTACAATGTAAAAAACTTACTAAGTGTAATTTTTAATCTCAAAAAACATCTCCTAGCTTCTGGAAGCGCACCCAACTTGCCCAAATGATTTTTTAGTTATAAAATAAACAAAATAAACAAAAACAAATTTAAATTTTTTATATGCAAAATATCGATAAGCCAGTATTTTCTTTCAATATTTCTGTTAGAACCTTGGTATATGCTTTGATTTTGACTGGCATTGTAGCTGCAATTATACTCGGACCTAAAAATAGCTGGTGGGAGTACAAAATCGACCCGCTAACCTTTTTAGCTCTAACTGCGATTGCTTTTTATATGGAAAAAATTTATAGACACATAACTTATAAATCAACCCCTCCAGTAGAGTCTAAATCAGCCCTAGAATCAACATCCAATGCTTTGGTTATTAGTGAACCAAGTAGAAGGGTTAGTAGTAGAAATGCAAAGAGGGTTTCTAGAAGAAAAAAATAAATCTTTCTCATTTGTTGAACCGAAATTCAATTTAAAAAAATTGCTGCCCTAATTGAATATTTTATGGAAAAGGAAAGGTATCATTTTTATAATAAATTAACCTACCATCATCAACGCAGTACTGGTAGTTGTTCTTAATCGCACCAGAGCAAGTCGGACCCACTATCCAAGATAGAGGAGTGTAGGTTTTAACAGGCTCGTTGTTAATTTCTGTGTCTACCCAAATTGAAATTACCTGAGTCTTTGTATAAATCATCATTCTTTTCCATTTGGAATAATACAATATAACATAATTTTGGCTATTTTCGGGGTTTAAATCAGGAAGATTGAAGAGCTTTTCATCTTTAATAAAAAGATTATATACGTATAGTTGATTTTCAGTAGTAAGCCAAAAGACACTACTGCCAAAGGTGCTTAAACTTTTCACGTTATTAGCTATAATTTGCCAGCTTGCTTTGTTTGAATCTGGAATATAAATCGCATAATTATCAATTTTAAAAACAAGACCAAGAAAAAGGTTTTTTGGTACAAAATTATCCCAATTATCCGGATCTATTTTTTGAGTAACTTGAATTATTTTATCATTTTCAAGAAAAATATTTAATCCAAAATCGGGTTTACTAAGATTAAAAGTGTTTCGCTCGAAACGATATATTCTTTTGTAATCTAACATCCAAATCGTGTCTGGAGTTTCAGTAAAAGCAAGTCCTAGCAACCCTTTTTCGATAAATCCAAATGTTTTAGTTTCTAAATCGTAGCTCCATAAATTGGTTTTATTATCCAGTAAAATTAAATTTTTTTTATTAACGACTACAATATTTTTAAATTTTTGGTTTAATATATCGAGGCTTATTAATTCCCAATTTTGAGAGTTTTTTTGATATAAAATTAGACCCTCTTCCTTTTCCCAAAAAATATTTTCCAAAAGAACTTGCCACCTATTATTAGAGATTTTCTTTTGAGATGGGTTAGATATATTTTGAACATTTTCTTCAGGACCAGCAAAACCATAATTGCTAATATAATAATCTCTTCCGTTTTCTTTTTTCACCAATAAAAACTTTTCATCTAAGATGCTAATAATTTTATCTTGTTTTATAGAATATGTCCTGTCACTATTTTTCGGTAAGAGCCATAAATCGTTTATTTTTGCTATAGAATTGTTTTTTTCTTCTGACGAAAGTCCAAAAGTCTCAGTCAAAAAACCATCTTTACTTAGCTCTAATTTAACATCTTTTCCCGCTGGCACACCAAGTTCTGTTGGGGTTTGAAAGTTTTGATTAAAAACCCTAGCGGTGGCGTTTCGTGGGTAAGTTTCTAAACTAATGGTTAGGTTGTTTTGTACAGATCTTTTATCAAAATCGATTCCGTAGCCAAGAGAAAAAATGGTTATAAATGGAAGCAATATTATAAAAAAAACTGCAAATAAAATTAGGAAAACTCGCCTCTGACTAGGGTTCATAAAAAAGGTTCAAGCCTGTTACCATTGCCAGTAAAAGATTAAATTGTCAATTTCTAAAAATGATTAATTTTGGTTCCACCGAAGAAATAAAAAATTACTTTCTAACATTTGCTCCAAAAACTTGGGGTCAAAAATACAAATCTAGCTGGGGTTTGGATAATGTAAAGGCTTTTTTACAAGAAATAGATAACCCTCAGAATAAATACAAATCTATTCATATTGCTGGAACTTCAGGGAAGGGTTCTACGGCTTATTTTTGCTCATATGCGTTAGCCAGTCAAAACCTAAAAGTTGGGTTGCATATTTCACCTTATGTAGGAGATTTTCGAGAGCAATTTCAGATAAATAACAAGTTTTTGGATTTAGAAATTTTTCTAAGCTACGCTTCAGAGTTTAAAGATTTATTTGAAAAGTGGCTTTCAAAGGGTAACGACTCGTTAAGCTATTATGAGTTAATTGTATGTTTGAGCTTCTTTATTTTTTTTAAAGAAAAGGTGGATTATGCAGTGGTGGAAGTAAGTTTAGGTGGTTTGTTTGATTCTACAAATGTAATTAATCGAAAAGATAAAATTTGCTTGATTAATTCAATTGGTTACGATCACACTGAAATTTTGGGTAAGGAAATAACACAAATAGCAGCTCAAAAAGCCGGAATTATTTTGCCTCAAAATCAAGTTTTTGTGATTGAACAAGAGTTTATAGAAAGTGAAAAAGTTTTTACGGATACAGCCAGTACGCAAAAAGCAAAAATTAACTGGGTTCGCGGCTTTAGTTCGGATAAAACTTTGGATGAGAATATTTACTTTCAACAAAGTTCATCAGATCAAAATGGAAATAAGTTCAAACTACTTAGCCCTGATTTTGAAGACTTAGAAGCAGAAATTTCAACTTTAGGAGATTTTCAAATACGAAATACTGCTCTTGCTTTAGCGGGGTGCCTTTTTGTTTTTAAAAGAGATTCTATATTAGTAGATCTCAAAAACTTAAAAAAATCACTCGTGCAAGTTCAAATTCCAGCTCGAATGCAGGTTTTAAAACCCAAAAAAGTACGATTTAAAGACCAAGTTAACGAACAAAAAGTAATCTTAGACGGAGCTCATAACCTTCAAAAGATGAATAATCTGGTAAATTCTATGCAAAAAATATTTGTAGATCAAAAGTTTGTAATTTTGTGTGGGTTTTCTTCAGCAAATCAAAATATACCAGAGATTTTAAAAGCTTTGAGTGTTATTTCTGATCAAATAATTATTACAGAATACGATAGTCGAGTTAGTAGGACTGTTGGTAAAAGCACTCAAAAGTTAGTTGAAATTACAAAATTAATCTTGGATTTAAAATTACCCGTAACTATAGAATCAAATTTTGAAAAAGCTTTAAGTTTAAGTTTAGCTAATAGGGAAAACCCCGTTTTGATAACTGGTTCGTTTTACTTAATTTCCAATTTTTTAAAGGTGGCCGATCTTATCGATTAGCTCGGTTAATTCAAAATCTTTATCAGTTAAAGTGTTTTGTTTATCGTGAGTAGTTGTGGTAATTATAACTTTGCCCCAAGTGAACCAGATTTCGGGGTGATGTCCTATTTTTTCGGCGACTTTAGCTATCTTGTTTACAAAAACCAAGGCTGAATTGAAGTCAGGAAAGATAAATGTTTGGGATAGTTCGTTGTCTAGGTTTGTCCAGTTAGATTTTTTATTCATATTTTTTTAGAAAAGCAATTGATTTACATTAAAAAACTAGAGGATTGCTAGCAACTCTTGTCATAATATTTAGCTCGTTTAATACGCCAATGTCAAACGATAGTTGACAGAAAGATTTTTTATGTGCTAAAAAAAAGTTGATTTAACTTATATGTCGCGTAAAAAACGAGTTCTTAAAAGACCAGCAATAATTCCAGATAAAACTTTCAATAGTGTTTTAATTTCACGATTAATCAACAGAGTGATGTGGGATGGTAAAAAAACCACAGCTTCCAAGTTGGTTAACCTTGCTTTAATGAAAGCCAGTGAAGAGCTTCAAATCGCTCCTTTAGAAGTAATTGAAACAGCCGTTGATAACGTAAAACCTCAAATCGAAGTCAAAAGCATGAGAGTTGGTGGAGCTAGTTATCAAGTTCCAATGGAGCCATACCCAGCTAGAGCTTTAAGATTAGCTTTAACTTGGATTGTAGGTTGTGCTAGAGATATGAAAGGAAAATCTACCGATGAAAAGTTAAAAGATATTCTTATTCAATCTTACAAAGGTGAAGGTCCAGCTGTTGCAAAACGAAATACTGTACACCAACTTGCTGCCGGAAACAAAGCGTTTGCTCACTTTGCTGCTTGGGCAAAAAAGAAAAACTAGTTTTTAGATAACTTAGGTGTTAGTAAGTTATGTATATAGCACACCTACCAGCTGGTTATATATTAACAAAGATTGTTAGTAAAAAGTTTGCAAAGGTTAAATACACAGTTTCGGCTGGGTTACTTGGTAGTATTGCTCCAGATTTTGATATGATATACAAGATTTTATTTGATATTAATGGAGTTAATCATAGGTATTATTTCAGTCATTTTCCTCTATTTTGGTTGTTCATCTATTTTTTGGGGATAATTGTAACTCTGTTATTGTATAGTTTGAATAAAATTAATAAGCAGTACAAAACGAATTTTATATATCTTTTTAGCATTTTTATTGCAAACGCTTTATTACATTTATTATTAGACTTACCAACTGGTGTTTTGCTTTTAGAACCTTTTTCTAATACAGTATTTAAGTTTGTAACTATTCCTAATCAATATAACAATTATTTGTTAAACATTATTTTGCATCCACTTTTTTTGGTAGAAATTTTAATTGTAGTCTTTGCTGTATATCTGTTTATAAAAGAAAAAAAGACTTCAGCTTCTAAGGCTTTGCAATAATTTTTTTCGGACAGAGGTTTCTAGTAAAATAACATACAGTTAGTAATGTTTTGATTAACTGTCTGGTTTTTCGCTTGACTCTTGTTTGTTTAAAGGGTTTATCATCAAATATGACCTCTGTAATTACAAGCCAAAATCAACTGTCTTTGGGTGAATCAAAAACTTTACTCGAAATTCTAAAAAACCGTTTTGAAAAAAACCTTAACCGTCACAAAGGTCTTGATTGGTCAGAGATTCAGGCAAAACTAGAAAGCAATTCTGAAAAACTATGGTCACTAAACCAAATGGAAATAACCGGAGGCGAACCGGATGTTGTTGGTTACGATAAAAATACTAGTGAATATATATTTTACGATTGCTCTAAAGAAAGCCCTAAAGGCCGTAGAAGCTTTTGTTATGATCGCAAAGCTTGGGAGTCAAGAAAAGAGTTTAAACCAAAAAATGACGCTATTAGCATGGCAAACGAGATGGGTGTTGAAATTTTAAACGAAGAAGAATATCGAGATTTACAAAAGTTGGGTGAATTTGATACCAAGACTTCAAGTTGGGTAAAAACTCCAGATGAAATTCGAAAACACGGAGGTGCAATTTTTGCTGATTATCGCTATAAAAATGTTTTTGTGTATCACAACAGTGCTGAATCTTACTATGCAGCAAGAGGTTTCCGTGGGTCGTTGAAAGTTTAAATCTTTGAGAAATTTAAAAACCCCGAGAGTGAATCGGGGGAGATATTTTTTGTTAGGATTGGTTATTTATTTAAAAACTGAGTTTTGAATTATGTTTTCAGCTTCTTGAAGTACCGAACTATTAGGACTTTCAATTGATTCTATACGAATCGAGTAGTTATAAATCAGTGTACTTAAGTTTTGATTTTTATAATAATCTTCTGTAATCTGTTTGTCTTGAGCTTGATTGTATTGTAAATCGCTAATTTTAACATTAGTTGTGATTTTATTATTAATATTACAACTTGTATCTTCAGACTGACTAAAAATTACCATAACCCCTTCTTGATACCTATAAAAATTACCAATTTTTTCGCCTTTTGGCCAATTTTCATCTCCACCACCACAATGAGCATTGGTTATTAGAGGTGCTACTGAAATTGTTATTTGAGTGTTACTTTTAGTTAAAATATAATCACCTTCTACTAAATTTGAATAAATAGGGCTAGGTTTGGTTTTTCTTTCAAACTTCCAACTATCGTCATAGTTTAGCTTAAAGTTAGGAAAGTATGGATTGGTGTAGGATTGGGTTGTATCTGAGGAGCTTTGGTTGTTGGGTTGATTATTGCTGATTTAAATTTCAGTGATTATAAAATCTACATTATCTGTTGGTATTACAATATCTTTAAACTCATTAACTGATTTAAATTTACCACTAAAGCTTATTTTACCATTTTCTAAGCTAGAAATACCGGCTTTTTGCAAAGTTGAACCCATGACAATATAACCTTTGCCATCACTCACTTTTCTTAAATAATAGCCTCCGCTAGCATCATTGCCGATTCGCATTTGACCACCAGAAGTTACTTCAAATTCTTGGTTTGTGAAACTTTGTTCAGAGTTTGTTTGATCATTAGCTTGAGGTTTATCAACAATTTGGCTGTTAGCTTCGTTTTCAACTAGTGAGTTAAATTGAATTTGAATTTGGTTGCCAAAAAGTATCCAATTATTGGCTTTATTTTCTTCGGTTTCTAAGGCAGAATCGATTTGGTAGTACATACCGTTATAAAAAAATTGGACTAGCATTGTGCCGTTTAAAGTCTCAATATATTCTATTTCTTTAAGATCAGCTTGAGCTATAAACCAGCCTGTTTTTTGTCGCAATTCTTCTTTTGAGATTCCTATACCATTTTGCAACCCCTCAAGCGGAAGTGTTTTTTTATTTTGTGTACACTCGATACGAATCCAATTTGTACTACCAGTGGCATATTTAGTATCACTGCCAATGGGAATATCAGTAAAAACAGTAAATGTATTAAACGTACCTTGCATTATTATGTTGACATCACTATTTCGTTGAATACTAATTTTTATATTTTGGATATATTTTGGATACTTCACAGCCAGATAACACTGATCCAAACTAGCTACATTATTATTCTCATCTGGTTTTAGGGCTGTGTAGGGATTTTTTTCTTTTTGTTTGTTCGTTTCAAAATTTTTAGGATTGAAGGTTTTTTGAGCCACGGTTGAAGGTTTGTAATCTTCGGGGGCAAAAAGTTCTGCGGCACTAGCTCCAACGCTACCAAGAGCGAAAAGCATGATTAAAGTGGCAGTAATTGAGTGTTTTGTGATGTTGTTCACAATGTTTAAATAAGTTTCTTGTAGGGACATAAAAATTCCGGGGGTTTTAATTGATTTTCTAAAATTAAGGTAGTCAGTCCGTTTGGATTGGAGATAAAATTCATCTTTTTGGAGCCAATCTTGTAGATTTTCTTCGTTTTCAAATGGGTTTTTTAGTTTCATATTGTTATTGTTTTATTAAATTTATCTATTCCAAACTTTTTGACATTCTTTTCGGAGTTTAGTTACCGAGCGGCTGAGCCTTTTACGCACATTTACCGCAGTTAGGTTCAGGTTTGTGGCTACCTCTGAAGAAATTCTATCTTCAATCAAACTTTGTTTTACAATTTGCAGATCCAAATCTTTAAGGTTTTTTTCAATGCAATGTAAGAGTTTTTCGGTTCGATCTTTAAAATTCCAACTTCGCTCATTTTCTAACTTTTCATCTATAGAATCAGTATTTTCATCAAATCCAACGGTCATAACTTGTTTAGATTTGGTTCTTATAAAAGTGGCAAGCTGATTGTGAGCGATTTTCCAGAGGTAGGCATTCCTGTTCTGAACACGCCCAGATTTTTCCGGGTCCGAAATTGTCTGTAAGAAATAGGTTAGTACTATACTAGTTAAGTCTTCTACATCTAGTCGGTTGTTAAGCCGTCTAAAAAAGTAGCCATAAACTTTTGGATAATATTCTTCCCATTCTTGTTGGGTGTTCAGATTTGTAGTCATTTGAGTAGCTTGCAAGTTCTCGGTAAGGTAGTAATAGGTTGACAGTCAAGTGTGACATTGTTTTATTTTTCAAGCAAAAAAGCTTAATTGTAGGGTTTGTTCTAAAATTAATTCTAGTAACAAATAATTAAACAGTTTTCCCCTGACAAGGGGAATGTCCAAAGGGCAAGGGGTTTTGTAGAACTTTAAAGTGAAGTCAAACCCACCGTCACTTCGTGACACCTCCCTTATCAGGGAGGAACTAGTTAATTTTTTGCCTAAAACAAACAGATTCTATTAAAACTATAAAGTATTACTTCTCTCTAAGACCAAAAATATGATTACGCCATTTATACCAAATTCTGAAATTGTCGATCGACAAAACCAAATTAAGCAGCTTTTAGGTGACAAATCAGCTCTAATTTTATTTTCCAACCAAATTCTTTTTCGCTCAGCTGACACAGAATATCCTTTTTATCAAAATGCCGATTTTTGGTATTTTAGTGGATTAAACGAACCTATCTCAATTTTATTTATAACTAATTCTGAAACTATTTTATTCTATACCCCAAAGCCTTTAGAAAATGCTAGATGGACAGGCAAATCACCTTCAATCGAAAGTGTAAAAAACCAAACTAGAGCTACAAAAGTTATAGAATATGAAAAATTTTTAGAAACCGTCGAAAGTTATTTTAGTGTAAATTCTTATTCTGAAATTTATGCGGATTTGGAAGAAAACAATCACCATCAAAAACTTAAAACAAGCCTGGAAAATTTATTGCAAAAATCACAAATTAAAACTCATAAATCTACCAAAATTACCTCAAAATTGCGATTATTTAAATCAGAGTGGGAGATTGAACAGATAAATTTGGCTGCTAAAATATCCATCGAATCACACCAAAATATTCAACAAAATATAGAATTTTACCCACAATCAGAAGGTTTAAATTTGGGACTTCGTGAAAACCAACTCGAAGCAGAAATACTTAGGTTCTATAATTGGAAAGGTTTAACTTGGAGTTATTGGCCGATTGTGGCAGCTGGAAACAGAGCGAACACTTTGCATTACACCCAAAACAACCAATTAATCGCGGATAATGATCTAATCTTGATAGACGCAGGCTGTAGTTACAATTATTATTGTGGTGATATAAGTCGGACTTTTCATGTCAAAAATAATCCCACAGAACCTCAAAAAACTATCTTGGATCTGGTTCAAAAAGCTCAGGCTGAAGCCATAAAACTAGCTAAAAAATGTTTTGAGAAAAAAATCACAATCAAAGAAATCGACCTAAAAGCAGTTGAAGTTTTAAGCCAAGGTTTGATCGATCTTGGAATTTTAAAAAGCAGTTTGGAAGAAGTTTTGGAAAATAAATTGTACAGGCAGTTTTACCCTCACTCAACCAGTCATTGGCTTGGGCTGGATGTGCACGATATTGCTGAATATAAAGACCAAAATGGCAAATATTTACACCTCCAAAAAGGTATGGTTTTTACCGTAGAACCGGGTCTGTATTTTGACTTAAATGACCAAAGTGTTCCGCAGGAATTTAGAGGAATCGGGGTTAGGATAGAAGACGATATTGCTATCACCAAGCAGGGAGCTGTACTGCTTGGTTAGATTTTTTTGACAACCGTATTTTATACTGCTAAAATCGTGCATATAAACAAAAATAAATATGCATACCAAGACCAAATTTATTAGTTTTTTACTACTGGTTTTATTAGCTTTACCTCTGGTAATTAACCCAACAAGGCAAGGAAGTGTTTTAGGAATTCAAGAAAACACCGCCCAAAAACCTCAAATTAACACTCAAGATTCTGATAGTGGTAAAATTGGGGAGGGTGTGATGGAAAATAAACTTAAAAATAACCCTCAAAGTAACTCAACTAAAGGCTTTGCAATTTTAGATAAAAAAGCTAAAAGTTCAGTAACGGCTAAGAAATTTTCTTTAGCTTCAGAAATTCAAGTACAAAGTGGTGATAAAAAATCTGATTTGATAGTTAGTAACGTTGATGAGGGTTTGGCAGATGATGTAGTTTTGGCTGTAGATGAAAATGTTTTCAAAAATCTTGGCGGGAATCCTGAAACTCAGGATAAAATTTTGATAACCATCGAAAAATCCAATTAAAAATGAAAAATAACGGAATTTATAAACTTTTTATTGTAATTTTTTTAATTACTTCGGTTGCTCTTGGAGGTGCTGCTTATTACTATTATACAGAAACACTTAGGTTAACCAATCTCAATCAGCAGAATAAGCAACAAATTATAGCTCAAGCCAATAACCAAATTATAGCTCAAAAAAAGCAAAAAAACGAAATAGCTGATATATTTGATGACCAAGCGGCTTTAAATGATGATCTAATTGACTCACAGAGGGATTTGGTCAAAGCAACCAACGAATATTTGCAACTTATTGAGAAAAGTGTGCGGTTTGTGAATGGTGAGCCACAGCTTTTCCCGAGTGTAAAAGAAGAAGAGTTTTTGGCTAAAAAGAATGGACTTATTCAAAAGATTTCTGAATTGCAAAGAATTTCTGAAGAAAATGCCACCAAAAAAGAGCGAAACGCTGACAGGATAAACCAAATATACCTAGACGCCAAAGAAGATCGCAACAATACTGCAAATGAAAGAGAGGGTTTTAGGTAAAGAATGAGTTGAAATAAGGTCAAATTTTAATTTTTGACAATATCAAATAAATCAGAGTTAGTAGGGGTAAAATTATTTACTTTTATGAATAAGCAGCCTCCCAAAAAACCCGTAGAAAAAGAACCAAATCAGCCTACTGAAACTGAAATAGAGAGGTGGAGAAAAATTCTTGAAGAAGACAAAGCAAGTAAGAAAAGAGCTTTTAAAGAAGGTAATCCAAAATCAAAATAATTTTTAGATTGGTGTTGTATTAAAAAAATAAGAGTCTTTGTTTAAAATTGTTAAACTGAATTATTAGCAAGTATTTTATTTCAGCTATATTATAATAGAAACAAAATAGATATGGGTTATACTAAGTATCATCAGAATATCTTGACAATCAAAAGCTTTTTATTTTAGTTTAAACTAATTACTTTTTTGTAAATTATATATTATTAAAATTATGTCAGCTACATTTGATCGAAGCAAAACTCACGTTAATGTTGGAACTATTGGCCACGTTGACCACGGTAAAACAACTCTTACTGCCGCTATTACTACAGTTGCCGCTAAAGGTGGAAACGCCAAAGCTAGAGGTTACGCAGATATTGACGCCGCTCCAGAAGAAAAAGCAAGAGGTATAACTATCAACACTGCTCACGTAGAATACGAAACTGCTGTTAGACACTACGCTCACGTTGACTGTCCAGGTCACGCTGACTATGTAAAGAATATGATCACAGGTGCTGCACAAATGGATGCTGCGATCTTGGTTGTTGCTGCTACTGACGGTCCTATGCCTCAGACTAGAGAACACATTCTTTTGGCTCGCCAAGTTGGTGTACCTAAGATTGTTGTCTTCTTGAACAAATGTGACATGGTTGAAGATGAAGAAATGATCATGTTGGTAGAAGAAGAAATCAGAGATTTATTAACTAAATATGGTTTTGATGGTGCTGCTACTCCAATCGTACAAGGTTCAGCTCTTAAAGCTTTGGAAGGAGATACTAAATACGAAGCTAAAATTATGGAGTTATTGAACACTTTAGATACATACATTGAAGATCCAATTAGAGATGTAGAAAAACCTTTCTTGATGGCTGTTGAAGATGTGTTTTCTATCACAGGTCGTGGAACAGTTGCTACAGGTCGTATTGAAAGAGGTGTAGTAAATCTAACTGACGAAGTTGAAATTGTAGGATTGATTGATACCAAAAAGACTGTTGTTACTGGAATCGAAATGTTTAACAAACAGCTAGATCGAGGACAAGCTGGAGACAATGCTGGATTGTTATTAAGAGGTGTAGAAAAAGACCAAATCGAAAGAGGGCAAGTTTTATCTAAACCTGGAACAATCACTCCACACACTGAATTTGAAGCTCAAGTTTACATTTTAACCAAAGAAGAAGGTGGAAGACACACACCATTTTTACCAGGTTACAAACCACAATTCTACATCAGAACTACAGATGTAACAGGTGTTATTAACTTTGTTGATGCTGCTAAACAAATGGCTTTGCCAGGAGACACAGATGTTCAAATCAAAGTAGAGCTTGAAAAACCTGTTGCTATCGAAGAAGGGATGAGATTTGCTATCCGTGAAGGAGGTAGAACTATTGGAGCTGGAGTTGTTGCTAAAATTCTTAAATAGTTTTTGAAAACACGAAACAAATTACTTCCCCCATTTTTTTGGGGGTTTTTTTTGACCTTATCTTTTTTCTGAACTAAAATCAATTTATGTTACCATTGAGAGCAAATTCAGATTACGACCCGTTAGACCCATATGATTCATATAGATTTAAAGATCAAGCTAGTAAAATAAGTGAAACTTCAATAGCTAATAGTCGCTTAGTTTCAGATAAAAAATCTAATGTATTTAAAATATTTTTAATTTTATTGGCGATATTGATTATTATAGGTGGGGCAAGTTTCTATTTTCTGACACGATAACGAGCTAGGATTTCACCTTTACCAAGTTTAGAAATTTCTAGTAGTTCTAGGTCAGTATCCAGCTTTTCTTTACCATAGCCAAAAACGCCCTCCACAAAGATTTTTGGAGCGATAGTTACCCAAATTTCATCTACCAACTTTTCTTTCAAAAAAGAACCATAAATCAAGCCACCACCAACTAAAGCAGCCTCATGAAAACCTTTTCGTGAAAGGAGTTCCACTAATTCAGCAGGTTTTCCACTAAAAAATTCTACATTTTTCTGTTTTCTTAAAACGTTAGGATTGCTAGTTAGAACATACGTGAGACGTTTATCAAAAGCATGCTCTGGCATAACTTTGTACAGATTGCTACCCATTATCATTATACCCATTTGCTTTGTTTTAGAGCGGAAATGCTCTTTGTCTTCAAAGCTTCCCCAGTCAAGACTATCTCCCTGTTTTTTGGCTATAATTCCATCTAAAGATTGTAGTAAAAACATACTGATTTTGGTTTGAAAAGACATAATAGGATTTTTAGATAGGGACTAGACCAGTTAAAATTTAATTTGAAATACTTTTCAGGTATTTAATATAGATTTTGATAATATGGAGCAAATCTGTCTCTAAGTCAAATACATATTTCTCTAAATCTTTTTTTGATTGAG
>JBIKIW010000072.1:0-4164 GCA_044361365.1 Limisphaerales bacterium
TCAGTAAGAGATTTTGTAATTTTGCTTAATACCCGCGTATGCTACTATACATTTTTTGGAATGGCAAATTGGGGGTGGAATCTTACTTTTTTTGAGCTTGTTTTTTGTTTATATGGGTTATTAAATAGGTGATTGTGGCGATTGTAGAATGGTTAAAGTTATTGGGATAATCAACACAAGAATACAACCTGTAAAACATAAGTAAGGATGATATTTAGGTTCCATGATAGCAAATAACGCTGAACTGCAATATAAATTATTTACTTAAATAAAGTACAACTAAACATATAGGGTTCTAGATTGATTATTTTAGTCTATTTTATACCTAAACCCTCACCAAATATACACTCAAAGCCTACAAAGCTCATTCCATTCAAACAACTGTAGCTTTTTCTCTTCCTATATTTTAATTTAGGTTTGAGTATAAAAAGAAAAACCCCTTTCGGGGTCTAAGATTTGTTTGTAATTTTAGAAAAATTTATTTTCTTCCAGCTACAATTTTTTCTTGGATGTTTCTTGGTAATTCAGCGTAATAACCAAATTCTACAGTAGCAGTTCCTTGTCCTTTGGTGTTACCTCGCAAAGTGGAGATATAACCAAATAGGTTTTCTAAAGGAACATCGGCTTTGATAACAATATTTTTACCTCTGTTTTCAGTTCCCAAAACTTGTCCACGACGACTGTTAAGATCTCCGATAACGTCTCCCATAAACAATTCTGGAACTACAACTTCCACTTTCATCACAGGTTCCAAAAGCACAGCATTTGCCTTTAAAATACCCTCTTTCATTGCTTGTACACCTGCTAATTTGAAGGCGATTTCAGAAGAGTCAACATCGTGGTAACTTCCGTCATAAACTTCAACTTCAACATCGATAATTGGATATCCCGCCAAAGCACCATTTTGCATGACTTCTTCACAACCTTTTTCAATAGCTGGAATATATTCTCTAGGAATTGTTCCTCCAACAACTTTATTGTGGAATTTAAATCCTTGACCTCTTTCAAGTGGGCGAATCTTCAACCAACAGTGACCGTATTGACCCTTACCTCCAGATTGTTTGACGTACTTTCCCTCAGAATCAACTTCAGATTTGATCGCTTCTTTATAAGCAACTTGTGGAGCTCCAACATTGGTTTCTACTCTGTATTCTCTTCTCATTCTATCAACGATAATATCAAGGTGTAATTCTCCCATTCCAGAAATAATTGTTTGTCCTGTTTCTTCGTTGGTAGTTACTCTTAGAGATGGATCTTCAGTGGTTAATTTTTGCAAAGCGATACCCATTCTTTCTTGGTCATTCTTGGTTTTTGGCTCGATTGCCATTGAGATTACAGCTTCTGGGAAGTTTATAGATTCCAAGAAAAGCGGATCAGCTTTAGTACAAATTGTATCTCCAGTTCGAACTTCTTTTAGACCTACAAAAGCAGCGATTTCTCCAGAATAAACTTCTTCTACATCTTCTCGAGAGTTAGAGTGAAGTAATACAATTCTACCAGCTCTTTCAGTTTTGCGAGTACGTGGGTTAAAGATTTCATCACCTTTTCTCACAACTCCAGAATATACACGGAAGAAAGTTAAACTACCAAATTGATCAGAAGCAATTTTGAAAGCAAGGGCTGCAAATTTGGCATTATCATCAGCTTTTACAGGGATAATTTTGGTTTCATCATCAACATCATGAGCATCTTTTTCAGGTAAATCTAAAGGACTTGGAAGGTATTCACAAATCGCATCTAAAAGCATTTGAACGCCTTTGTTTTTTAGGGCAGAACCGCAGAAAATTGGGTGAAGTTTGCTTTGAATTGTAGCTTTTCGGATTGCATGTTTGAGTTCATCAACGGAAATTTCTTGAGCTTCTAGGTATTTTTCCATCAAAGCGTCATCAGTTTCAGCAACTTTTTCGATCATTTTTTGTCTGTATTCCTCCACGATTTCTTTCATATCAGCAGGGATTTCTTCATATGTGAAGTGTCTTCCCATGTCTTCTTCTGTGTAAACAATAGCTTTTTGGGTAAGCAAATCTACCATTCCTTTTAGGTTTTCTTCAGCTCCAATTGGTAATTGCATTACTACTCCGTAATCAGTTAAACGATCTTTAATAGATTTAACATCGTAGAAGAAATCAGCTCCGGTTCGGTCTAATTTGTTGATAAAACAGATACGAGGAACATTGTATTTTTCAGCTTGTCTCCATACAGTTTCAGATTGACTTTCAACTCCGGCAACACCATCAAACACAGTTACAGCTCCGTCTAAAACTCTAAGACTTCGTTCTACTTCAATAGTGAAGTCCACGTGTCCTGGAGTGTCGATGATGTTAAACCTTGTTATTTTATCTCCTTCATCAGTATAAACCCAATCTGGGGCCTTCCAATAGGTAGTAGTTGCAGCAGCAGTAATAGTGATCCCTCTTTCTCTTTCTTGTTCCATCCAGTCCATAACAGCTTCACCTTCGTGAACTTCTCCAATTTTGTGAGTTCTTCCTGTGTAAAGTAAAATTCTTTCAGAAGTTGTGGTTTTTCCAGCATCGATATGGGCAATAATTCCAAAATTACGAACTTTGTGGATAGGGGTTTTGCGGGACATTAGGGTAAAAAATTAGTTTTTAAATTAAACTTAAACTAATCAAACTAAATCTGATAAATGCCAATTTTGTCAAGCTTATTTTGTAGCCCGTAACCAAACTTTCACTTTTTCTATTGAAGATAAAAAAGATTTACAATTTATAGCTGCTATTTATTCGATTAATTTATAAACACAACCAAAAAAAACACGTGCAGCACCCAACCTAAGCGGTGTATTTTTTAATTTAATATTAAACGAATTACGAATACTATAATCCTAACCCCTCCAAGATCGTCTATTATTGGATACTTTGTAGGACACTGGTAAATTAATAATTGCTGTGATATACTGAGATTATTAACGGGTTTTTGAAAATCGAAATATTTTTCCATGACTAAAATAAAACACATAAACTTTTATCTTCTCATAATATCTGGGCTAACTTTTGTTCTTTCTTTTTCTGTATTTATCTATTTTTTGAGCGTAAACACACCTGCCTCCAAAGATGCTGAGGCTTCAGCTTATAGCAAAGATCAGATCATTGTAGCTGTAAATTTGGAACGAAAAAAAGCAGGTCTTCCCGAACTAATCAAAAATTCCAAACTAGAAAAAGCCTCTCAAGCCAAAGCCCAACACATGGCTGACAACAAGTATTTTTCTCATGTACATAAGGAAAGCGGCAAACGCTGGTCAGATTTTATCAAAGAAGCTGATTATGATTATGCTGTAGCTGGTGAAAATTTAGCTAACGGGTTTTATAATGTCAGTGATATGGTAAAAGCTTGGATGGACTCCCCTACCCACAAAGAAAACATCCTAAACGATGCTGTAGATGAAACTGCCATTGGGATCGCCTACGGAGAACTAGACGGCGCTCCAACCATTTTTGTGGTACAAGAATTTGGGAAGCAGTAATTTTACTCTTGAGAAGCTGATTGATTTTTTAAAGCTGCCAGCTGTTGTTCTGCGGGACTTAAATCAACTCCTTTAGCTTGAGTTTCTGGACTAAGGCTTCCTGATGACTTTTGCTGTTTTAAATCTTGCAACTGATTACGAAGTGAATCTACTTCAGCCTGTAAATCCCAAAATTTTACAGCTTAATCGTCTCGATAATGAGTTGTTACAAGCGTTGATATTAGATTAAGTTTTGTAGTTGGCGTTTCAGACATAACCAACACTACTGGCATATTTTTATAGAATAATCAAGCTCAAAAAAGACCCTGAAATAAATTCAGGGCGACAATTTAAACTTTAGCTTATTAAAAGTGATCTGGTTTTTGATCCTAATTTTTAATTATACTGGTTTCTCTAACTACTACCACAAACATACCCCGTCAGACTTCGTCTGCCACCCCTTTCAAAAGGGGAATTTCGAGTTTAGTTTCAATTTTAAGTTAGGTTGATGTTTAGTAAGATGGGTATAAGTTGTATTTTAAGCAAATAACCAACCTACAAATCTTGCAAATTTAAACCATTAACAAAATCTTTTTTTCCAAGATGAACTCCTGTATTTCGTAGGATTGCATATGCTGTAACTACATGAAAAAAGAAATTCGCCAAAGCATAATCCTTAACATAATCACTAGCAGTCATAA